>JAMQPK010000187.1 GCA_023717525.1 Vicinamibacterales bacterium
CTGAATCAGCACATCGACGGCGTCACCCTCAAGAACGCGAAGCCGGGGCTCATCTCGGCGCAGGCGAAGGGCCAGCGCGGGACGATAGAGTTCACGCCGGGAACGCTTGTGGAGGTCGACGCGCCGACGGGCTCCCTCAAGGACTCCATCATCTTCCTCGACACCCCGCCGAATGACCCCACGACGATGCCCTTGCTGGAGTTGTTGCTTCAAACTGGCGACAAGCTCGTGGCCAGCTCCGACCTCATGTCGGGGCAGACGAGCGGCGCGAACCGCACGGCGAAGGAGACCCAGATTCTCGCCGAGCAGATGATGATGCAGATCACCGTGCTCGCGCGGCGCTTCAAGGAAGCCTTCAAGCACGAACTCGACAAGATTTGGCGCTGTCTCGGCGTCTTCCTGCCCGACGAAGAAATGACCGCGCTTTCGGGGGGCGTGGACGATCCGCAGGAGGTCCAGGTCACGCGCGCGATGTTCCGCATGGACTCGCACGTCATCCCGGCCGCCGACCCACGCACAAAGGTCCAGCGGGTCGACGAGACGATGGCCGTCTACACCACGGTCATCCAGAACCCGTTCCTGATGCAGTCCCCGAACAAGGACCAAATCGTCCGCTCGGTGACCGAAGATGTGCTTCGGGCGCTGGGCGCCGAGAAGGTGATTCGCCTGCTCCCACCGGCCAACCAGCCCGCCGCGCCGCCCCCGCAGCCCGCGCCTTTCTGGGAAGAAGATGCCGCGTTCCTGCAAAGCAAGCCTCACCCGGTCATGCCGGGCGACGATGACATGCAGCACGCCCAGGGGCACACGCAGTTCGCGCAGAGCCCCGCCGGTATGGCGATGACGAAGGAACAGAAGGCTGGCCACGAGCAGCACGTTCGCGACCACCACGCGGCCTTCATTCGAAAGTCAGCCCTTCGTGCGACGCCGCCTGAGCAGCTTCCGCAGCTTCAACAGCAACTCGCAGCCCAGCAAGCAGGTCCGCAAGGACCGCAGCCACGGCCTCACCAGGGAGCGCCGCAATGATCGAATGCTCAGTCGAGGAAGCGAACGCCTGGCGCGCGAACCGCGTGACCATCGCCGTGCTCAAGTGGCTCGACCAGCAAATCGACTTCAACAAGGAGTTGATTTGCGACGTCGTATCCAAGGACGGAGACGCCAGAGTCGAGTCGGGCATGCTGAAGGCCCTGCGTCTCGTGAAGGTCGGCCTAACCGTTTTTGGCATCAGCACCGAACCAGAGGAAGAAGTCTTAGACGACGACCCATCCAGGAGGGACCCACCCAATGTTGCGAGCAAGTGAACTTCCGGCCTGCCCGTCAGGCGACAGAATCCTCGTGAAGCCAGAGATGCCCGAGACCGAATCGGCTGGCGGCATCGCCATCCCCGAGACGTCCCAGCACCAGGCGAGCTTCGGTACCCTGCTTCACGCTGGCCTCGCGGCGCGCGACCAGATGCACGACAATGGCCATGAACTCGGCGACCGAATCTGGTTCGGCCAATTTGCTGGCGTTATCGCACAATGGGACCGAATCATCAAAGAGGGCAAGAACCCTCTCTGCGCGCACGCCGAATGGACGCGCGCGGCACCCTTCGGTGTCTTTCGCACGCACCACTTCGAGTGCCTGGAATGCGGCGCGAAGCGCAGCCAGGAGCCAATTTTGGCCATGAAGGTCGAGGACATCATCGCGAACGACGACCTGGAGGCGCGCATGCGCCGCGGGGCGGTTCGCGTGGTACGCGCCGTCGATGGCATGGGCCGCACCCAGCACGTAATCAAACGCAAGGAGGTCTCCAGTGCCGCTGCTTGATGGAACCGACCCGCTCACCGACGGCGCCCCTGAACTCGAAATCCCGGCCGCCGTCGAGCCGGAGCCGGAACAACCCGGCAAGCTGATTTCCGTCGACCCCGAAGGTGGCAAGCCCAAGTCCCGCCGGCAAATCGCCGAGGAGCAGCGCTCGCAGGAAATCAGCGGGCTGCGGACCACGCTCGAAGAATTGCGCGCGAAAGACTCCCAGCGCGACCAAGTCTTGGCCGAGCTGCGTGGGATGATGGCGGGGCAACTCCAGCGCCCGGTAGTGGTCCAGCAGGCCCCCGCCCAGCAGACTCGCGGCGCGGGCGACCCGTCCGAGGTTGAGCGCCTGGAAGAGGCGGCGATGAAGGCCCTCGACGCGAAGGACTTCACCGCATACCACCGGAACCTGCGCGCGGCGCACGTCCTGGCGGCGACCGAAGCCGTTGAGGCACGCCAACAGCAGCAGTTTCGCGCCAACCCACAGCCGCAGGCGCCGGCCGCGATGCCGCAGGAGTTGATCCCAATGTTCGCCGCGCACCCGGAAGTCGCGAGCCATCCCTCGTCGGTGAACTTGCTCATGGCCAAGGCCGTCGAGGCGGAAGCGCGGGGAATTCCCGCCGGTCCACAACGTTCGCAGTGGGTTTTCTCGGAGGTCTCGAAGATGATCAAGGAACGTCCAGGGCAGAATAACGGCGCGTTCGACACGCGTTCGAAGGGGGCTCTTTCCAGCGTCCCGACGACCATGGGGGGCGCGCGGGCTGGAGGCAGAAACGGGCAAGCCGGGGTTATGCTGACCGACGAAGAGCTGGCGATAGCGCGTATGGCGGGCATGAGTTTGGCGGAATACGCAGCCGACATCGCCAAGAACAATCCGAGCAGAATCGAAAAATAGTCTATTGACAGGCGCCGATTCTTCGGCGACCTTTTAGGACAGTA
>JAMQPK010000196.1 GCA_023717525.1 Vicinamibacterales bacterium
GGAGATGCCGGAGAAGCTTCGTGACTTGCAGCGTCTCTGGCTGATTGAGGCGACGCGGTACAACGTGTTGCCCCTCGATGATCGGTTGGTCGAGCGAATCAACCCGGACGTCGCCGGCCGCCCGCGGCTGGTCGAAGGCAATACCCAGATCCTCTTCGGCGGGATGGGTCACCTGTCGGAGAACTGCGTCCTGAGCATCAAGAACAAGTCGCACTCGATCACTGCGGAGATCGTGGTGCCGGAGAAAGGGGCCGAAGGCGTGATCATCGCGCAGGGCGCGAACATCGGCGGCTGGAGCCTCTACGCCAAGGGCGGCAAGCTCAAATACTGCTACAACTGGGGCGGCTTCAAGCACTTCATGATCGAAGCAGCCACCCCGATTCCTGCCGGCGATCATCAGGTCCGGATGAAATTCGCATATGCCGGCGGTGGCCTGGGCAAAGGCGGCACAGTCACGCTCTACACCGACGGTAAGAAGGTTGGGGAAGGCAACGTCGATGCGACGTTGATGAACGTCTTCTCTGCCGACGACGGCTGCGACGTCGGCGAGGACACCGGGGCTCCGGTCTCTCCCGACTACGGACCGCATGGAAACGCGTTCAACGGCCGGGTCAAGGGCGTACAGCTCGCAATCGCCGAAGCCGCGGAAAGCACCGACCATCTCGTTGACCCTGAATCGGCCATTCGGGTCGCGATGGCGCGGCAGTAGGCACACTCGCGCCGGCAGCCTCTACTCGGGGCTGCCGGCTTCCCAGACTTCTTCGTGTGTTGGATTGCTTTCGTGCGGGAGCTTGCTAAAAAATGGGCGATGAAGGCGCGCGCGGCCCGAAGGAGGACCCATGATTTCGGCCAAGGTTGTCGAGCTGATTGAAATCCACGCTGGTCGCCTGGCAAAAGACGCAGCTCAGGATCTCGCCACCAACGAGCGGACACCGGGATTCGTGAAGGTTCCGCCGGAGGAGCTCGAGATACGCGTCTTCCAGCTGTTCCACCACCTCGGCAACTGGATTGGCGATCCGAAGTCCGAAAAGGTGGAGGCCGAATTTCTCGACTGGGGACGTCGCCGGTTCGATCAGGGGATTCCGCTCAGCGAGATCGTCTACGCGATCATCGTCCTCAAGCAGCACCTGCGACGATACATTCGCGACAACGGTCTCGTCGATGCCGCGTTTCCCCGCATCGAGGGCGACTACGTGCTCCCGATGCATCTGCACAGCCTGCAGGACCTCAACGTTCGCGTCGGGCAGTTCTTCGACGAGGCGCTGTACTACCTGGCGCGCGGCTACGAAGCCGAGGCCAGGCGCGTTCCGACGAAGCCGGCGCCAACACGCTGAAGACTGAACTCACCTCTCGCTCGAAACTAGATTGGCGCGTCGCTACTTCAACCGTTGGCGGTGAGGACGTTCACACCGGTCACGTGGAAGTAGCGCGCAGCCTCCAGCATGTGGCGGTCGTTCGTAAAGACTTCGTCAAAGCCATGTTCCTCGGCGCAGGCCAGGTGGAGCGCGTCGCCGGATCGGACGAAGATCGGGCTCGGGATGTCGAGGACGGCTTTACGGGCCTTTTCCAGAAGCTCCGACGTCACGCCAAACCACTGCCAGGCGCCGTTCTTCTCATCGTCTTCGAACTCCTTCAAGATCGCCGCCATCTCCCGGCGCGTCACGTGACGCTCTCTGACGTGCCGTTTGAGGATCGATGCGAACTCGAGCCGCGCCAGCTCACACGATGCGAGGCCGTCCGCGGCATAAGCCACTTCGCGGACTCGATCCGCGCCCGGCTCATTGAGGTAGCACTTGGCGATGTAAGCCGCGTCGAAGTAGATCACCGGCCCTCGCGAAGTTCGGACGCGTACACGACGGAATCGACTGGGACCTTCGACCGTTTGCGTATGGCCGCCTCTCGATTGGGGAGGGGCCGGCCGGTGATGGACGCGTCAAACGGTTGAAGCGCCGCGACGCGGCGACCGCGATCGGTGACCACGATCGGACCCCGAGTGGCGGCGTGGCGAACCCAGCGCCCGGTCTTGAGGTGCAATTCACGGATAGAGATCGTCTTCATGTGCACATTGTGACACATTTCTTTCGCCGAGGGGATCTGAGAAGTCAGGCCGCCGTGCTGCGGCCTCAGAACCAGAACTTCGCCGCGAGTTGCACGACGCGCGGATCGAGCGCCGTCGTGATCGTCCCGAAGCTGGCTGGTCCGAGCTGTGCCGCCGGTGCGCCGAAATTCGCAGTGTTCAGCAGGTTGAACACCTCCAGGCGAAGCTCGACTGCGCGCTCACCTCCGACGCCCACGCGACGCATCAAGGCAAGATCGACATCGCGGTACGACGGCCCGCGCACCGGATTGCGCGAGGCTGATCCGATGGTGAATTGATTGGCTGCCGCGAACGCTGCCGTGTTGAACCAGCGAGCTGGCGTCCGCTCGTCAGCGGGGAGGGTCGGATCGCCAACGAGATTCGGGCGCTGCGTCGTAAAGCCGGCGTACCCAAGTGAGTTCGCCTGCGTCACCGCGACCGGCACCCCGGACTGCATGGTCATGACCGTCGCGACAGTCCAGTCCCTCGCCAGCGCACCCAGCACGCCATCGGGGTTCTTCGCGCGGTCTTCGCCGACCGGAAGATCCCACACCACAGAGGCACCGAAATAGTGGGGAATGTCGCCGGTCGAATAGTCGCGATCGCGCTCCAGATTGTGGCTGTCTGCGACGGCGGCGTTCGTCAGCGGTCCGGTCAGAATGGAGGCGTCGAACACCGAGGAAGCGATGTCGGTCAGCTTCGAACGCGTATAAGCCGCCGAGTAGGTCAGGCCGCGCGACATTCGTTGACGAACGCTGAACGAGAGACCCTGGTAGTTGGTCGTACCCACATTGTTTCGGTAGAAGCTGACAGCCGTGTACTCCGGATACGGTTTCATGAGCTGCGCCCTCGTGATCGTCGGATCGCCGAGGGCGGACGAGCGGGGAATGGTCCCGAAAAACGGGTTGGGAACCCTCTCGACGAGCGTGGGGCCGAGCTTCAGCTGCTCCTCCGTCAGCTGATTAATATTGCTGTCCGGGATCCCGACGTTGCTGATCTTCGATCCGAGATACGAGACTTCGATGGCCGTGTTCGTCGTCAACTCGCGCTGGACCGACACGTTCCACTGTTGCGCGTAGCCAGACCCCAGCTCCGCGTCAACGGTGAACACGCCCTGGCCGAGGCCGGCATTCGGCGTCGCACC
>JAMQPK010000042.1 GCA_023717525.1 Vicinamibacterales bacterium
CACTCCGCGTGCGCTCGCCGCGAGCTACCTCGATACCTACGTCGATCTCAGCGGACGCATTCGCGCATTTGCCCTCGTCGATCTGCGCGTCCTCGGAGAGTACGACTGGCGATTATCGGAACGAAACGTCTGGAAGGCCGAACAGATGCTGCTCGATACGCCGCACGCGCCGCTGCGCATGCCGGAGGCGCGGTTCCAATCGTTCCGAAAGCGCTACCGCGCCTTCAAAAAAAGACATCCGGACAGGAAACCAATCAACTACGAGGGATCGGATCGCTGGACCGAGATTCCGGCCGAGTTCAATCGAGATCGAAATCCCGGGTGGGTTTGGTGACTGGCTCTTCCTTGGCCTGTTTCAGCGCCTCTTCGAAACGCCTCGACAGCGCATCGGGCCTCGTCCGCTCGTTGCTGAAGGACTGCTCGAACGCCGCCTCGCGACGCTTCTTTTCGTCGGCGAGAATCTTCTGCGCGTCGTTCAGCTCGATGTTCAACCCGGACGTGGCTTCGCGATGGGCAACGACCCGGCCAAGATTCAGATCGACGACCAGCGTGGCGTTGCAGCACGGACACTGGAACTCGCGCTCGGACTCGAGCTTCGAAGACGGTTTTTCTGGCGGCACAGTCTGATGATACGTAAAACGCTCCGCGTCGTCACGTATAACATCCACCGGTGCCGGGGCCTCGACGGCCGCACGGTGCCCGAGCGAGCCATCGAGGTGCTGCGCGGCCTCAACGCCGACGTCATCGCGCTGCAGGAAGTGATCGGCGCGGGCCCGAACGACTCCGGGCACGCGGAGATCATTGGTGCGGGCCTGGGAATGGGCTGGGTGATGGCGTCGGTCCGTCATCTGCGCGGGCGCCAGTTCGGCAACGTCGTGCTGTCGCGCTTCCCGATCACGCAGCACTATCAGTACGACCTGACGTGGCGGACCTGCGAGCCGCGCGCCTGTCAGCGTGTCGATCTGGCGATCGACAACCATACGCTGCACATGTTCAACGTGCACCTGGGCACGGCTTTCCGCGAGCGGCGGGATCAGTCCGAGCGGCTCGCGACGATCGTGCACGACCGGCGCATCAGCGTTCCAAAAATCGTGCTGGGAGATTTCAACGAGTGGAGCCGCGGATTGGCGACGGCCGTGCTCGAGGAGAAGCTGCAGGCGATCGATCTCAGTGTCTACTTGCGGCGCAAGCGCACGTATCCCGGCATCCTGCCCTTCCTGCATCTTGACCACATCTACTACGAAGGCGAGGTCGACATCTCGTGCGTCGAAGTACCGCGCACGCGAAAGTCGCTGATCGCGTCGGACCACCTGCCGTTTCTGGCGGAGTTGAGGGTCGGGTTCGAGTAAACCTTCCTGTAGGTAGAAAGTGGAAGGTTGAAAGTAGAAGGTAGGTGGAAAAGTTGCGTACTGCACTCCTCCGCAGGTGGTTTCTCACGGATTTCCTCGCGAACGATCGTGGCAAGTGCCGTGCACAGCCACGCGCATGGCAGACCGGCAGGACTTGCGACGGCGGACCAGGCAATTCGCGCTCGACGCGCTGAAATTCTTCAGGAAGCTACCGAAGACACCCGAGGCTCAGGTTCCAGGCCTGCAGTTTTACCGGGCGGCGACGGCCGTCGATGCCAACTATCACGCGGCCAGGCGCGGGCGCTCGCGAGCCGAATTCACAGCAAAACTGGGTTTGGTTGTCGAGGAGAGCGACGAGGTTGTGAACTGGCTCGAGTTCATGCGGGACGGCCAGATCGCGAGCGACCCAGCGTTATTGTCTGAAGCCCAGCAACTCTGTGCGATTTTCACAACTGCGCGGGAAACAGCGCGAAAGAGGAACGTACCTTAAACCTTCTACCTTCAACCTACCTTCAACCTTCCACTTTCAACCTTCCACCTACAGCGAAGCAACCTCTAGTTTTCTTCCTCGAAGTCCTCGTGCTCAGGCGTGTTGAGGCGTGTGGAAGGACGGAGCGCTTCTCGGTAATCGAAGATCGGCAGGTTCTGCACGTGCAGCGACACCCCGCAACCGGGCGCTTTCGTCTCGATGAAGACAGTGAAGCGGCTGCCTTCGAGCCCGTCGCGGAATGCCGCGCGGCAACCGCAAGCCAGCCGCGCGTGGGTGAAGCCCTTCATGCGTCAGATCATACTACTACAGTAAAGATTTGATCTGTTTTTCGAGCGTTTCCTTCTGCGAGAAGCCGACGTGCACCTTGCAGATCTTCCCGTCGCGCCCGATGACGAAGGTCCTCGGCAACCCCCACATCGGGCCAAATGCCTTCGGCCCCTTGACATCGTCTCTCCCGTCTCCGACGAGCACGGGGTAATTCATCTTGTACTCGACAGAGAACGGCTTCAGCTTGGCTATCGGATCGTCAACCGACACGCCAACGACGGTGAACCCCTGGGGGCCATACTTGTTCTGGAACTCCACGAACCACGGGATCTCGACTTTGCAGGGCGGGCACCACGTGGCCCAGAAATCGAGCACGATCACCTTGCCCTTCTGCGACGCAAGGCTGAAGTCCTTGCCGTTCATGTCTTTCAGCGTGAAATTCAGGTTCGCCGTTTTCGGATTGGCGTCGCACAGCGTGCCCTCTTGCGCCGCCTCGCCAACGTACGGCAGCCGCACGGTAAGCATCAGGAGAAGCGGCACACCGAGCCAGGTCAGCACCTTCATCTAGAGTCCTTGATTCAGCCCGGCGGCGAGCCGCTGCATGGCGGCATCGGTTTCCTGACCGAGCAATACGTACGTGTTGCCGTCTCTCGACCAGATGAGCGCGTCGTGAGCGAACACACCGGCGGTTGCGCGCGCGCGGTTCACGTCCGGCAGGATGTACAGCGAGACCGGCCGTCCCTCAAAGCGGTACATCGCATGAGCGGTCGCGCCACCCTGCGCGCAAAAGCACTGGCGAACGCCGACGAGCTCCAGGCCGGCGACCGCGGCGCGGGGAAGCCGCACGGTCCATCCGTGATCGCGCTCGAACTGCTGCTCTGTGACGCCCGCATCCACCGGCGAAGTCGGCCGTCCCACGGCAAAGCACTTCACATGATCGAGCATCAGCTGCGCGGCAAGCACGGTGGGCGAAAGACGCGTGAGGACGTACAGCAAAACGCCGCCCCCGACGAGTAGCAGGGAGGCGGCGATGAAGAAGGTCCCGAGAGAACGCCTGGCCCGCGAAGCTGCCAGACAGCGGACGCGGAGGTCGTCTGGTGCGCAGGGCCGACACAACCGCGTGCGCAAAGTGTCCCGAGCCGATGTTTCGGCAGCCGCGCGCTGGCGGCAGGGCGGACATGCGGCGAGATGCGCCTCGACCAGAGCCCGTTCGGCGTTGGTGGCTTCCCCATCGACATAGGGGGTGACGAGCGCATCAAATTCCCGGCAACTCGGCATGTGATCTAGTGTTATGACGAGACTTTCCGCCCCGTCGATTCAAGGTTTTTCACCGTCAGACTCTCATAAAGCATACGACGGCCCCGGGAGATTCGGGACATGACGGTGCCGACCGGAATCCCGAGCATTTCGGCGATTTCCGCGTACGGAAACTCCTCGACGTCCCGAAGCCAGACGGCCTGGCGGAACGCCTCCGGCAGGCCGTCCAGGGCGGCCTGCAGGTCGGGCTCCATTGCCGCCCGCACCAGCTGCTCTTCCGGCGTCGCGGCCGGATCGGCCTGGGCCGAGATTTCGACCCTCTCGCTGTCGACATCGACTGGGTCGCGGCCGCTGTCCCGCCGCCGGTTACGAAAAGTGTTATGAAGGATCGTGAATAGCCAGGCCTTCAGGTTCGTGCCCGGCTTGAACTGTTTCGCATTCCGAAAGGCCTTTACGTAAGTGTCCTGTACGAGGTCCTGGGCATCGGCCTCCTGGCGGGTCAGACGCAGCGCGGTCCCGTACAAACCGTCGAGGTAGCCGAGCGCTTCGGCCTCAAAGCCTGGCCGCGCGGCGCGGGCAGCGGGCACAACCGCAGAATCACTGGCAGATCTGCGCCGAAACATGGCCATCGGCCTGAGTATAGCCGCGGGTGTCCTCAAGACGTGCCAATCGACTGCAGCCAAGCGGTGGCAGCGCGACGCCGGACAATCGGATTCGCACAGGAAATTCCAGAGCGCACGTGGTATGGCTCTTGCTCCCCTCGCGTCATTGCGAAGCTCCTTTGTTCACAGTAAGATCGCAAATCCGGTGGAAACTCCTTTAGGACGAGGTGATCGTATGCGGACGCGCGCAACGCACAGTGCTTCTCTCCTGCTGCTCGCCGCGGTGATAGCGCTCGGCTCGGCAGGACAGCTGAACGCGCAGTCTTACATTCCTTATTACGGCAAGAACGCCGTCCACTACGACAATTTCGAGTGGTATATCTACACGACCGACCACTTCGAGATCTACTACTACAAGGAAAACGAAGAGCATCTGCAGCGCGTCGCCAGCTACGCCGAAAGCGCCTATCAGCACGTCAGCTCCGACTTGCGGCACGACCTGGCGGCGAAGGTGCCGCTCATCATCTTCAAGACGCACAGCGAGTTCGAGCAGCAGAACGTGGCGCCTGGCGCCGCTCAGGAGGGCGTGCTCGCGTTCGCGGAGGGCGAGCGTAATCGCATGGTCCTGCCGCTCGACCAGCCGTCCGACCTTCTCTACGCGCTCATCGTGCACGAGCTCACGCACATCTTTCAGTACGACATCATTCCGACTTCGCTCATCCGCCGGAACATTCCGCTGTGGGTGAACGAAGGCGGCGCCGATTACGAAGCCGGCATCTGGAATCCCCTCGACCTCATGATGGTCCGGGACGCGGCCGTGGCCGACATCGTGCCGAAGATGAGCGAGATGGAGGGCTACGGGAGCAGCAGCAACCCGCGCCTTGTCTACAACCTCGGGCATGCGCTGTACGAGTTCATCGAGGCGCGCTGGGGCAAGGAAGGCGTGCGGCAGTTCCTGTTCTCGCTGCGGAAGAGCGCCATCGGGGGCGGCTCGAGCCCCTACGAGGAAGCCTTCCAGATGGCGGCAAAGGAGTTCGATCAACAGTTCGAGAAGTACCTGAAAGATCGGTTCAAGGCGTTCCGCGACAAGGAGCGGCCGGCGGACTACGGACAGGATCTCTCGCCCGATCAGGAACGGACGCACTACTCGAGCGCGTACTCCATCGAGCCGTCGCCGTCAGGCGACCTCATCGCGGTGGCGACCGGCAACCGGCACGATCAGGAATTGGACATCATCCTGGTCTCGTCGAAAGACGGCAGCGTCGTCCGGAACCTCACGAAGGGCTTCGACAAAGACAAAGGGTTCGAGCACATCTCGACGCCATCGGAATGGAACCAGGTGCCGTGGATGACATGGTCGCCGGTGGGCGACCGCATCGCCTACTTTGCGCGCAGGGAGAAGTCCCGGTCGCTCATCGTCCAGAACGTGATCAACGGCGACGTCGAGCGCAAAGTCGATATGACGACGGTCGACGAAGCGAGCTCTCCGAGCATCTCGCCAGACGGCCGCACTGTGGTCTTCGCGGGGCTGCACAACGCGATTGGCGACATCTACAGCCTGGATTTCGAGAGCGGCAAGGTCACGAACCTGACGAATGACACATTCTCTGACTACGCGCCTGTCTATTCGCCAGATGGCAAGTACCTGGTCTACCTCGCGCGCATCAGCGGATCGTTGAAGCTGTTCCGCCTCGACTTCGACAGCAGCAAGAAGACGCAGCTCACCTTCGGGACACAGGATGAAGCGGGGGCGAAATTCCTCGACGCGGACACACTGATCTTCCCGTCGACCGCGACCGATCCGGCCACACCGCTCACGCCGGAGATCGCCCGCAACGGCAACATCTTCAACCTGTGGTCGCTAAACCTCAAGAACGGCGAACTGAAGCAGTACACCGATGCCCTCGGAGGCGTGTTGTCGCCAGTGGTGCTGGCCCGGACAGGCCCGGCGCCCAGGCTCGCCTTCATCGATTACTACAAGGGCGACTACAGTCTCCACACGTTCGATCTGAGGGAACCGCTGCACACCGCGGCGTCCGCCGACTTCGGCCAGCCCGGCCCCATCGTCGACTTCCAGGCGCCGATGCAGCACACGCTGGTGGCCGAGAACACGAAGAAGAAAGGCCGGTTCGAGAAGATGTTCCTCGACGGCCGTCCGCCCGTGGCCCTCGGTGTCACGAGCAGCGGCGACGTGTTCGGCGGAACGCAGGTGTCGTTCACCGACGTGCTCGGGGATCAGCAGTTCAGCCTGTTCGCCTCGTCCGTGCAGCAGTACAAGACGATGTCGGTCTCGTATGCGAACCTGTCGCGCCGGTTCCAGTACGCCCTGCAGGGCTACACGATGACCCAGTTCTTCTACGGGAACCTCGAGAACGCTTTCTACGATCCGATCTATGCGAACCTCATCAGCCGTTCGGATGCGCTGGCGACTCAAACGGTTCGAGGCGGCACGGCTTTCGGGATCTACCCCCTCAACCGCTACCGCCGCGTGGAGTTCTCCGGCGGACTTCAGCAGATGACGGAGGAATTCACCGACAGCGGGCTCCAGGACTACTCGCTGCAGTATCAACAGGACCAGGGCCAGGAGCTGTTCCGCAACGGGACCGTGATGCCCCTGGGCGTCGCATTCATCCAGGAGACAACGGTCTTCCGCGAGTACGGGCCGCTGTCGGGCAGCACGATGCGACTCTCCTACAATGTGTCGCCAAACATCGGGGGCCTGATCTCGAACCAGACGTTCGATGGCGACGCGCGCTACTACGCGCGCATCGCGGCCAACGGCGTGCTGGCGCTGCGCGCGCGAGGTTTCAAGAGCTGGGGCGAGCAGCCAAACTATCTGTACTTCGGCGGCAACTCTGAAATGCGGGGCTACGACTACCGCGGGTTCCTCGGCCACCAGGGTTTCTATTTGAACGGCGAGCTCAGGTTCCCGCTCATCGAAGCCATGCTGACACCGTTAGGCGTGATGGGCGGCATTCGCGGCGTGTTCTTCGGCAACCTCGGAGGGGCCGCGCTCAACAGCCAGTGCTCGCTGTCGTCGACGGCGGCGACCGGGTGCCAGAACTTCCAGGTGTTCGCCACCGACACGCAGCGGGTCGGCACGAACACCATAAGCGGCTTCCGGCTGGTGGACGCCAAGGCGTCGTACGGCATCGGACTCGAAACATTCGCCCTCGGATTCCCCATCCACTTCGACTGGTCCTACCGCACGCTCTTCAACAACGAGTGGGAGAGCCTCGTCTACGGGACCGTGGGCGGAGCGGAGTTCCGGAAGGTGAAGTTCGCGGTGTGGATGGGATACGACTTCTAGTGGACTCTGAAAGGTGGAAGGTGGAAGGTAGAAAGTTGAAGGTAGGTGGAAGGTGGCCGACGCTACCTCAAACCTACTTTCCACCTTCAACTTTCCACCTTCCACCTTCACGTCTCTCCCCATGCCCCCCTGTAGCCGGCTGCTGACCCTCCTCTCCGATTATCTCGACAACAGCCTGCCCGCCGATGTGCGGGCCGATCTCGAAAAGCACCTGGGAGGCTGCTCGGACTGCACGGCATTTGTCGGCACCTTCCGATCCACGGTCTCGCTGCTGCAGTCGCTCACCGACGACGACCTCCCCGAAGAGCTGCGTCTGCGCCTGCGGGCGTTTCTCGACGATCGCTGCAAAAGCTGACGATCCCGGATATCCTGACGGTCGATGCTGCCTGCCAAGCCCCCGTCCGCCTCTGCCACCGAGATGGTCGAGCTCGTGCTCCCCAACGATGCGAACCCGATGGGGTTCATGCTCGGCGGCGCCGTTATGCACCTGATCGACCTCGCGGGCGCGACGGCCGCCATACGCCATGCGCGCGCGTTGATGGTGACTGCGGCCGTCGATGGCCTGGAGTTCCTGAATCCCATCAAAGTCGGCGATTTCGTCGTGCTGAAAGCGCGCGTGACGGCCGCGTTCACGACGTCGCTTGAAGTGGAAGTGAAGGTGTATTGCGAGGAGGCTCTAACGGGCGCGCGTCAATTGACCAGCAGGGCGTACCTGACATTCGTGACACGCGACCGGGACGGCGGCCGCGTGGAGATCCCGCCGCTCGCCGTTGAGACCGCAGAGGAACGCGAGCTTCAGGAGGCCGCGCGCTTGCGCCGCGAAGAACATCTCAGTCGACGTTCTCGGACGAAGGCTACGTAGTTCTTCGTCCGGACCAAGAACCAAGGACCAGGGACCAAGGACCTAGTTCGCGCGGTTGACGGGCCGCTGCTTCAGTTGGACGATGCTCCTGTCGAGATCGATGGAGACCTTGTAGCGGCTCAGGAACTTGTAGCCGATAATCCCGCCAAGACGGAACCCCAGCAAGACGCTCGGCGCTCGCAGGTTCAGCACGACGACGGAAAGGTTGTGATACTGAATCTTGTTGAACGCCAGGTCGACGCCTGGCATCAGGAACGCGTCGCGATCCCATCCAGAGGCGCCGTACACCTTCAGCGGAATGTTCCGCATCTCTCCGCGCTCGAGCCCGCTCGCCGTATCGGTGCTGATTGAAATCACCTGGCCGCCGGTGTCGACGATGAAGCTCGCCGGCCCGCCCTGCACGTGCCCTGGCACCATTGCCAGGCGGTGCATCCGGAGCGGCAGCTCGACATCCGCGGTCTCGGCCGGCAACTGTGAACCCATCGTGAGCTCCAGCTTGTCGTAGTCGATCATGAGCGACAATCCGAGCCCCAGAGGTGAGAAGCTTTCCATCTCGCGGGTCGGCAGGCCGTGCAGCGGAGGATTCTTGATGATCGACGGCACGTTGCGGATCTTCAGTGACCCGATCTCCAGCTCGTCGAGGCGCGTCAGTTCCAGTTCCCGCACGCCGAGGTCGCCGACGCCGGCGCTCAGGATATTCACGATCGGGCGGATGCCCATCCGCGCGCCCGTCTCCCTCGAGATGACGGTCTGCTCAGATCCCGTATCGAGCACGAAATCCATCTGCGGGCCTTTGTTCACTTTTCCGCGAACGATCACTTTTTCGTTCAGAATGCGGAACGGCACCGTGTGCAGCTTGCCAACCGACGCGGGGTCGAGCTCGAGCGGCACCCTGGCGCCGAAGGCGCGAAGGAACCTTACTTCGGCGCGCGCCCAGGCGGCTTTGGCGCTGCGATCCTTGTTCGGCAGAAGGTTGATGTAGCTGGAGTACGCGTTGGCGGCTTCCTCGTAGCGGTGCATCCGCTCGTAGATCGAGCCGACGGTGTGATGAATCTCGGCGTCGCGAGACGACGCGTTCATCGCGACCAGCCCCGTGTTGAGCGCCTCGGTGAGCTTGCTGCGCGCAGCCAGGCCGCGGGCCATGCCATGCAGCGCTCGCGGATGGGACGGCTGCAGCGCCATCGCGTCCTGAAATTTCTTTTCGGATTCTTCGAAGAGGCCGACGGCCCACAGCGAGTCGCCGTACAACGAAACACCTTCCGCGTCTTTCACGCCGGTCTTCATCAGGGTCTGCACATCGGCGTACGCGTGGGAAAAATCGCCGAGACGGAGGGCGGTCGTGACGCTGCCGGCAAGCGCCTCGCGGCGGATGCGCGGATCGTCGCTGGGCTTAGCCTGCTCGAACGCGTCGAACGCTTCGATATAGCGGCCGTCGGCAAACAGCAGCTTCGCCATCTGCACCTGCACTTCGGCCGCCTCCGGTGAGACGGCCGCCATGCCGGGCGACAGAAACGCGATGGCCGCGCCAACGATCGCGGCAAACGTCAACGGTCTCAGGACTGAAGACATGGGCCCCCTCGGCTAACCTGCGGATATAGGTTGGATTGTAGGTGGCGGGGGCGGTAAGCGCAATAGGTCGTTGGTCCCGGGTCCTTGGTTCCTGGTCCCGTGGGGACGAAAGGACCAAGCACGAAGGACGAAGGACCAAGGACTTATCAGTGCGTATAGTGCTCGATCGGCACGCCGTCGTACATCTCGTCGATCCGCAGGATCTGCGCCTCGCGGCTGTAGGTACCCAATTCGTAATCCTCGCTCATGATGAGCGCCTTGATGGGCTTGGTCGGGCACACTTCCGAGCACAAACCGCAAAAACTGCAGCGGGAGAGATTGAAATCGAAGTAATCCAGAATTTTGATTTTCTGACCGGGCTCGCGGTGTCCGCCTAGCGCAATGAGGTCGTCGGGGCAGGCCTTGGCGCATTGGTCGCACACGATGCAGGTCTGAGCACCCGACTCGGGCTCGACCTGGAGGCGTAATACGCCTCGGAAGCGTGGCGCCACCGGCCGGCGCTCTGCCGGATACTGAAAAGTGAAGGCCGGCTGGGGCGTGTATTTCAGGGTGAGCCAAAGCCCCTTGAGCAGGTCGACGAGAAAAATGGTTCTGAACAGTTTTTTCATGAAGCGCCCGCTAGCCAACAAGCGTCGGTTCTGAGTCGCCCGCCATGATCACCCGCTCCTTAGTGAGCACGGTGTTCTCCTTGCGAATCTTGTCCTGCAGCCGCATCAACCCGTAGAGCAGCGCTTCGGGGCGCGGCGGGCAGCCGGATACGTACACATCGACCGGGACGATCTTGTCGACGCCCTGCAACACGCTGTAGGTCGGGAACGGCCCGCCGGCGTTCGAGCAGCTTCCCATCGAGATCACCCACTTCGGTTCCGGCATCTGATCGTAGAGGCGCCGCAGCACGGGCGCCATCTTCTTCGTCACGGTGCCGGCGACGATCAGCAAATCCGACTGGCGCGGCGACGCCCGGAACACCTCGGCGCCGAACCGCGCGATGTCGAACCGCGACGCCGAAGCCGCCATCATCTCGATAGCGCAGCAGGCCAACCCGAAACCCATCGGCCACAGCGAATTCTGCCGCGCCCAGTTCAGCACCTTGTCGACGTTCGTCGTGATGAAGTTGTCTTCGAACTTATGGTCGATTAAACCCATTGGGGCTCCGAGGTTTCCTAACGTTCTAAAGTTCCAGCGTTCTAAAGGTTCTAGTGTTCTGGTTCTTGGAACCCTTGAACGTTAGAACCCTAGAACCCTAGAACCTTATTCTATCTGTTGTAGTAGTCCGCGTTCAAACCTATGAAATCAGCCCACTTGTTGGGTGTTTCATCGAGCGAGAAGATCGCTTCGACGGGACACGCCGGCACGCAGGCCCCGCAGTCGATGCACTCGTCGGGATGAATGTACAACATCTTCGCCGCTTCAAACGCCGGTTCGTCCTTGCGCGGATGAATGCAGTCGACGGGGCACACGTCCACACAGGCCGTGTCCTTCGTATCGACGCAGGGCTCGCAAATGATGTAGGCCACTACTGAATCTTCATGCGGCCGGCAAACCCCTCTTCGTACCCGTGGTAGTGCGAAAGCGAGGGCTCGGGGTGCTGCCAGCAGTAGTACCCATCCCCATTGTCGAAGTCGACGAGCCAGAGCCCCTTGGCTTCGAGACCCATCTCGCGGATGCGCTCGCTCCACTCATCGACGATCAATTTGAGCTCGGCCCCGAGAATCGTCCGCTCGGGATCGTCTTCATCGATGCTGTCGATGGCATCGGCCACGACCTCGGCCTGGCGCACAGCGTCCGCGGTCATTTCCTGAATAGACGGCAGTAACTGGCGAGCCTCGTCCAGCGTAAAACGGCGGTGGTTTCCCGTCTCGGTTGTCACGGCGCGATTATAGTATGAGCATCGTGCGCATCCGGTCCCTCGCGCCGCTCTTGATGGTTCTGGGCGTCAGCGGTCTTGCGCCGACGCGCGCGAATGCTCAGGACCTGCCGTCAGGACCCATCTCGCTGGCCCAGGGGCGTGTCACGCTTGGTCTGGACGCGTCCGTCTCCCTCTCCACGGAGAAGGACGACCCTGCGGACCCGGCACACTCGGGCTGGTTCAATTACACAGATTACGAACACAGCACGATGCGGATGGCGAGGATCGGCATGACGGCCAGCGTGCGCATCACCGACGGCATTTCCTTCCTCACCGAGGTGCGCAGCGAAAACGGGGACAAGCCGCAGCCCTACGCGATGTTCGTCCGCGTAAAGCCAATGAAGAGCCGGCCGTTCGATATTCAGGCCGGCCGGATTCCGCCCGTGTTCGGGGCGTTTTCGCGACGCCGCTATACCGATGGCAATCCTCTCATCGGCTATCCGCTCGCCTATCAATATTTGACGTCGTTGCGCTCCGACGCCATCCCCGTCGATACAGACGAACTGCTGCGCATGCGTGCGAGAGGGTGGCGGCCAAACTACAAGCTGGGCGCCCAGACAGTGGGCACCGGCATGCCGCTCATCACTGCATTCCGGTGGGACACCGGAGTGCAAGCGCGCGTCGGTCCCGAACGCCTGATGGCCAGCGTGGCCGTCACCAACGGCACCCTGTCGGATCCGCGAACCAAAGACACGAACGACGGAAAGCAGATCGCCGGGCGCTTCCAGTGGCAGCCCGCCGTCGGCCTCACGATCGGCGGATCGGCGGCCCACGGCAACTATCTCGCTGACGCGGTGCTCGCCTCGGTATCGCTGACCGGCCCCGTGCGATCGATGCAGCGCGCCTTCGGCGCCGACGGAGAGTACTCGCGCGATCACTGGCTGGTGCGCGGTGAAGCGTTGTGGAATCAGTGGGAAGTGCCGACCTTGCAGCCAGCGCTGAACGCGTCCAGCTTCTTCGTGGAGGGCACCTACAAGATTCGTCCCGGTTTCTTTGTCGCCGCACGCATCGATACGCTGAGGTTTGAAAACGTCGCAACGTCGACGCTGACACGCACCTGGGATGCGCCGATCACGAGGTTCGAGACAGGCGTCGGATTCTACATACTGAGAAACCTGCTGGCGAAGAGCACGTATCAATACAACACCCGCGACGGCGGGCTCGTCCGGCAGCGACACCTGGTCGCCGTACAACTTCATTTCTGGCTGTGACCTTCTCTGCCCTCTGCCCTCTGCCCTCTGCCCTGACAGCGACAGCGATAATAGTGCTGGCGTCAGTCCTGTCCGCCCAGGCGCCGAGCCCAGGCGCCGGAATTATTCGCGGCCGCGTCGAGGTCAAGCGCGCTGCGCCACGAGCCGAGCGCCGGCCGGCCGTGAACGAGCTCGGCATGCCGGGCCCGCACGATCCGATCGATATCACGCGCTCGGTCGTCTATCTGGAGACGGCGCCGTCGGCCGCTTTTGCCGATGTGGAGCCGGCGCGCGCCAGAATGGATCAGCGAAACGAAACGTTCGTGCCGCACGTGCTGGCCATCACGGTTGGCACGACCGTGGACTTCCCGAACAGCGACCAGACCTATCACAACGTATTCTCCCTGCGTGGTCCCAAGCCGTTCGACCTTGGCCGCTACGCCGCCGGGCGATCGCGATCCGTCCGTTTCGATCGTCCTGGCATCGTCCGGGTGTTCTGCGAGATTCACTCGCACATGAGCGCGTTCATCCTGGTGTTCAGCCATCGGTACTTTGCCGTCACCGGCGCCGACGGACGCTACCAGATAGGCCGGGTGCCACCGGGCCGTTACACGCTCGTGGCGTGGAACGAAGGCGCCGTTCGCGAGTCGCGGCCGATTGTCATGCTTGAAGACCAGAGTATCGTCGAAGCAGATTTTTCCGTGCGCTGAAGTATCGTGAAGCTACTGGGATCGCTCACCAACCGCATCTTTCTCGCGAGCGCCGCGCTGGCCGTGGTGTCGATCGGCGCAGCCGTCTACTTTGTCAGCCTCACGACGACGCGTCAGGCAGAAGCCGAGCTGCAGCGCGGTCTCATCGAGGCGGGAGCGCTCGTCGATCAGCAAACGGCCGGCCTGGTTCAGACCCTCACCGTGATGGCGCGCCTCGTCGCCGACTCACCGAAGTTCAAGGCGGCCGTCGACACCGACGATCCGCCGACCGTGCAGCCCATCGCCGTCGACTATCAAAAACAGCTCGGTTCTGCCCTGGTGGTCGTCACTAACGGCAAGGGCGACGTGCTCGCGACGGCGGGGCCGCTCGATGTGCCTCGTGACTCGATCGGGCGCCTGCCTGAGATCAAGAACGCCCTGGCAGGAAAAGAGAACTCCGGGTTCTGGGGGCAATCGGATGGCGCGCTCCAGGTCGTCAGCGTGCCGATCGCCATCGGCATCGACCGTCCGGAGCTGATGGGCACGCTGACCGTCGGCTTTCGGCTGGACGACGCGCTGGCCGAGCAGTTCAAGCGCGAAACGCAGAGCGATATTGCATTCGCTGTGGACGGTCAGATCAAGGCATCGACGCTCCCCGATCGCGCCAGACTGGCATCGCTACTGGCAGTAGATTCTGTGCAGACCATTTCAGTCGGCGGCAGCGAGTACGTCGCACTGAGGCGGCCGTTGGCACCGGCATCCGCCAACGCCAGCCGCGCACCCACCGTGCTGCTGCTCCGATCGCGCACCGAGCGGCTGCGCTTCCTGAACGCCATCCATACCGGGCTCGCGGCGATGGCGCTCCTCGCCGTGTTCGCGGCGACGATTCTCAGTTACGCCGTGGCGCGGACGATCACGCGGCCGCTCGCCGACATTACCGGCGCGATGCGCGAGATGGCCTCGACGGGAGACCTGACGCGAAAGATCTCGCTGCGGCGATCGGAAGACTGGGAGGATGAAGACGCGAAGCTGCTTGCAGCAACCTTCAATACCCTGACAGACTCGATCGAGCGGTTCCAGCGCGAAGCCGCGCAGCGCGAGCGGCTTTCGGCGCTCGGACGCCTTTCGACAGTGGTCGCGCACGAGATTCGCAACCCGCTGATGATCATCAAAGCGTCGCTCCGTACGCTCGCGAAGGATCAGGTCAGCCGCGACGAGATTCGCCAGACCCTGAAGGATGTCGATGAAGAGGTGGCGCGGCTGAATCGAGTCGTCAACGACGTGCTGGACTTCGCCAGGCCGATTCGGTTCGACTACGCTCCGGCTGACGTGAACGCCATTTGCGCCGACGCAGAGCAAGCGACACGCGAGGGTGCGGAGGTAATGACGGTAACCTTGAACCCGGACGAGACGCTGAAGCCCGTCGTGACCGATGCCGAGCGGCTGCGCATGGCGCTGGTCAACATCCTGGAAAATGCACGGCATGCCGTCGCCGCGCGCCCGGCGGGCGCTCCGCGGTCAGACCCCGATATCGAGATCCACACCAGGAATGGCACCGCCGGTCACGTCTCGATCATCATTCGCGACCGCGGCGTCGGCGTGAAACCCGAAGATCTTCCCCGCGTGTTCGATCCGTATTTCACGACCAAGCGGACGGGCTCCGGCCTCGGCCTCGGCATCGCGAAGAACATCGTCGAAGGGATGGGAGGAACGATAGCTCTCGACAGCCAGCCTGGACGTGGCACGGAGATCATCATCGACCTGCCCTCGAGGGGACACAACAAATGACGGCCGCACGAGGCACGCTGCTCGTGGTAGACGACGAACAGAAAATCCGCCGAATGCTCGGCCAGGCGCTCCGGGCCGAAGGTCACGAAGTGATCGAGGCGGCAAGCGGGCGCGAGGCGCAGCGCGTGCTTGGCGAGCGCAGCGTCGACGTGCTCATCTGCGACAACCTGATGCCCGACATGACAGGGCTCGACATCATTCGCGAACTGGCCGCTGCCCTTCCCGGGGCCGAACGGCCGCAGATTCTGATGATGACCGCGCATGCCACGGTCGAAAGCGCCATCGAGGCGATGAAGCTTGGCGCGCTCGACTACCTGCAGAAGCCTTTCGAGGTCGACGAGCTGCTCGTCGTCGTTCGACGGGCACTCGACCATCAACGCCTTCGCTCGCATCAGCGCTATCTGCTGAACGAGCGCGACGAGGAGTTCAATCACTACGGAATCGTCGGCCGCAGCCGCGTGATGCAGGACCTGATTCGAAAGGCCGAGCTCGTCGGCGAGACCAAGAGTACGGTGTTGATCACGGGCGAGACGGGGACGGGCAAGGAACTCGTGGCGCGCGCCATTCACGCGCGAAGCGCGCAACGCGAGATGCCGCTCATCAAGGTGAACTGCGCGGCGATTCCCGAAACGCTTCTTGAATCTGAGCTCTTCGGGCATGTCCGCGGGGCATTTACCGGCGCGATAACGAGCAAGAAAGGCAAGTTCGCGCTGGCCGACGGCAGCACGATCTTCCTGGACGAGATCGGGACGCTGACGCCCGTACTGCAATCGAAGCTGCTGCGCGTGCTGCAGGAGCGCGAGTTCGAGCCGCTGGGCTCTGAGCGCAGCCAGCAGGTCGACGTGCGCGTGATTGCCGCGACCAACCGGGACCTGCGCCAGATGGTGAAAGACGGGACGTTCCAGGAGGATCTGTTCTATCGGCTGAACGTGATCCCGATCGAGATTCCACCGCTCAGAAACCGTCGCGAAGACATTCCTATTCTGGTGGAGCACTTCGTGCGCAAACACCAGCAGCGAACCGGCAAGCGGATTGAACGGATCGAAGACGGCGTGGTGGCGACACTCAGCACGTACGAATGGCCGGGCAACGTCCGCGAGCTGGAAAACACCATCGAACGAGCAGTGGTGCTTTCCACCGACGGCGCAATCGGCGCTGCATCGATTTCCGTCCTGGGCGTCGCGGCCCAGTCGTCGAACGCCCTGCCATCGCTGAAGCTGCGGACCAACATCGAGTGGATCGAACAGGAGACCATCAAGCGGGCGCTCGAGAGCGCGCACGGCGTCAAGAAGGATGCGGCCGACCTCATGGGGATCAGCCAGCGCGCCTTGAGCTACTACCTCGCCAAGTACAAGTTCCAGTAAAAAGGGGTCGGGTGCCTATTTACGGAGAACGTAAAAAGGCACCCG
>JAMQPK010000044.1 GCA_023717525.1 Vicinamibacterales bacterium
CAGCCCCTGGGGCCGCCGGACATTGGTGCATGAAACGCGCTACCGCGTCGACGACCTTCAGCGGCTGGCCGCGGTCACCTATCTTCCCAACGATCAAGGCGCCCCGATTTCGAGCGGATCGTTCGTGACGATGGGCATGGCGATTGTGCCGTGCAGCATGCGAACGCTCGCGGCGGTGGCGCATGGGCTGGGCGACAATCTGATTCACCGCGCCGCCGACGTCGTCCTGAAGGAGCGGAGGAAGCTGCTCCTGGCGCCGCGCGAAGCGCCGCTCAGCGACATCCACCTCGAGAACATGCTGAAGTTGTCGCGCATGGGCGCGATCATCTGCCCGCCGATGCCCGCCTTCTACCAGCGCCCCGAGGGCATCGACGATCTCGTGAGCCACGGCGTCGCCAGGATGCTCGATCAGTTCGGCATCCACCTCGACGCCGCGAGCCGATGGGGTGACGCACTCGCGCTCGGCGTAGCCGCCCGGAGCGCACCAGAGGATCCAGAAGAATTTTGATGCACGTCGATCTCAACGCCGACATCGGCGAGCTGGAGATCGGACACGACGAGGCGCTGCTGACGTGCATTACGTCTGGCAGCATTGCCTGCGGTGTTCATGCCGGCAATCCGGCGCTGATGCGTCGCACGGTTCGACTGGCCGCCGACGCTGGTGTCGCGATTGGCGCGCATCCGGGATTCGACGATCGCGCCGGCTTCGGGCGCCGCGAGGTCGACCTTTCACCTGCCGACATCACCGACCTCGTGCTCGCTCAGATCGCCGCGCTGAACGCGATCGCGCGCGCCGAGGGCGTGCGCCTTCAGCATGTCAAGCCGCATGGCGCGATGTACAACATGAGCGTCCGTCGGGTTGGAATGGCGGAAGCCGTGGCGCGTGCCGTGGCAGCGTCCGATGAAACGCTGCTGCTCTTCGCGCCTCCCGGGTCCGAGCTGTTGGCTGCCGGAAGACGCCTGGGATTGCAGGTGGCGGCCGAAGGATTTGCGGATCGTTTGTACGAACCCGACGGATCGCTGACTTCGCGAGGCGTCGCCGGTGCGCTGCTCACCGATCCTGCGCTTGCGGCGCGGCAGGCCGTACGGATGGTAAGCGAGAGGCGTGTCGTTGCGCGCGACGCGTCTTCGTTCTCGCTCACGGTCGACACTATCTGCGTGCACGGCGACACGGCAGAGGCTGTAGCGATCGCGACGGCCGTGAGGCATGCGCTGGAACGAGCGGACATCGCGGTCGAGCCGCTCAAGTGCTTCTGAGGTTTGAATCCGCCCGCCTGGCGCTGTGGGCTCCAACCCCAGAGGAAGCATCCCACCTTCAGGTCGCAATTCTCGAATCGATGGCGGAGCTGCGTCCCTGGATGACATGGGCGCAGACGCCCCCGACGATGGCCGTAGTGCTCGCAAAGACGGCGGAAACCAGAGCACAGATGGACCGGATACTGGGCGAGAACATCGCACACCGGCCGTGGATACCTGACCGAAGCCGTCCTCGCTGTGATGGCCGTGGCCTCAGAATCGTTCGGTGTTCGCCGCCTCGAGGCCCTGTGCGACACGCGCAATCTCGCGAGCCAGCGGCTGCTCGATCGCGCGGGGTTCAGTCGTGAAACCGTGCTATGCGACTACGAGCGCGATGTAGACGGAGTGCTCTGCGACCAGATTCGGTATGTGTGGGAGCGACGCGGATCAGGCGAACAGAGAAGCTAGCGGGATCTCCAGTTCAGGCAGGAGCGGCGACGTCAGGGTATCTCCGCGCCGCACGTCTCGGCGTCCTTCGTAGTGATCGCGAACAAGCTCGTAGCGCTCGACTGACCGGTCGATAGGATTCACCAGCCAATATTCCCTGACGCCGTATTGCTCGTAGATCTCCATCTTTCGACCGTGGTCGCGCTTTCTCGTGCTTGGGGAAAGTACCTCGACCGCGATGTCTGGCGCGTGCCGGGTGACTCTATCGAGATCGATGAGATGGACACGTGAAGCCCGGAAGAAGAGCACATCAGGCTGAAGTACGTTGTAATCCGAGAGCACAATGTCGAGCGGCGCGATGAACATCCTGCCGCCACACCTCTCGGCATAGGCGTCCAGCGCTTTGGCAATTCGGAACACGACATCCTGGTGCCGAGGGAGCGGAGTTGGGACCACAACGATCTCGCCGTCGTAGAGCTCGTACCTGCGCCCGTCATCGGGCATCCGCTCCAGATCGGCGTAGCTCGTTCGCAGTTGCATGGCCTTCTCTGGAGCCATTTTACCATCGTCGCTTTCAAGAATAATGCCCTGCGAGTTCAGGCGTATTTTGTTGGGAGAATGGTGATAGGGTGAAGAAACTGCGTACGACTATCCGATCTTGTGTTGATGTTCCGACACGAGCGCCCTTCGCAGCACTTTCCCCGCCATCGTCTTCGGCAGGCTCTCGCGAAACTCGATGTGCGACGGTACTTTGAAGGGCGCAAGCTTCTCGCGAGAGTACGCGCGCAACTCGTCCAAGGATGCCGAGGCGCCGGGCTTCAGCACAACCCACGCTTTCACGGCTTCGCCCTTTCGTTCGTCCGGCACTCCGGCCACGCCGACCTCCAGAATTGCCGGATGCAGCGCCAGCACTTCCTCGATCTCGCGCGGCCAGACCTGGCATCCGCTGGATTTGATCAGGTCCTTCTGGCGGTCGACGATGAACAAGTAGGAGTCTTCATCGAGATACCCAAGGTCACCAGTGTGCAGCCACGGGCCGCCCTCACCATGCGGCCGGAGCGCGCGCGCGGTTTCATCCGGGTTGTTCCAGTATCCAGCCATCAGCTGCGGCGCCCGCAGAATGATCTCTCCGCGCTCGCCTTGTGGAAGGACGCGTTCGCCCGACTCGGCGTCGACGATCGCGACCTCGACGTCTGGCAGCGGAAGGCCTACCGATCCGGTCTTGTTCGGGCCGTTCAGCGGATTTACCACACACGCCATCATTGCTTCGGTCAGCGAATATCCTTCGACGATCCGGCCACCCGTGATGGCTTCAAACTGCGCTTTGGTGGCAGCGAGGAGGGGAGCTGCGCCGGAGAAGCAGGCGCGAATCGAGCTGAAGTCGATTGATCGCGATTTGACTCTGGGATGATTCATCAGCGCGATGAGCAATGCGGGCACGGCGCTGAGCAGGGTCGGTTTCACCCGTTCGATGGTCTTCAGCAGGTCGTCGAGATCGCGCGGGTTCACGACGAGGGCCATCGGTGTGCCGCCGACCAGCGCGTGACTTTGCGCGCCTACGCACGCGTACACGTGAAACAGCGGAAGGGGCATGAGCGCAATATCGGGCCGGCTGCCTTCGGCAGGCCGCAGCCAGGCATTCAGTTGATGGCCGGCTTCAGTCAGCGACCTGTGCAGCCCCACGACAGCCTTTGCCGTTCCTGTCGTGCCACCGCTCATCAGCAGGATCGCCGGCTCGTCAGGCGCGGGCCCAGTCATCGTGACCGGTTGATCGGTCAACATGTCCTTGAACCAGACATCGCCCGCGTCGAGCGCGATCCGGTGTCCGTCCTTCCTTTCCTTCGCCAACGTGAAGAGGATCCGAAGGAACGGCGGAAGGTATTCCTTGATATTGGTCGCAACGATGCGTTTTACGGCCGTCTGCGACTGGATGTCTTTCAACCGGCGATAGAACGGTGTCAGCGCGACGACGATTTCCACGTCGGCCGACCGCAGCGGTTCGACGAGCTCGGAGCCTGTATAGAGCGGATTCAGCGGCAACACCGCCGCGCCCGCCTTCCACGCGCCGATTTCTGCTATGAGGAACTGCGGAGAGTTGGGCAGGACGAGGGCGACGCGATCGCCGCGGCGCACGCCGTGGCCGGCCAGTCCCGAGGCAAACGCGCTGCTCAGCCGATCGAGCTCCGCGTTGGACAGGCTCGAGCCTTTGAACAGGATAGCGGAAGCGTTCGGCTTCGCGGCCGCGTTGTGCCTGACGTAGTCGACGAGCGTTTTATCTGGATAAGGGGCGAGAGTTTCTGGAACACCAGGGTCGTACTGTCGCGTCCAGCGGGGCATAAGGACGCGGCCGGCTCAGCCGCGCGGCGGGGCTTCCGCCATCAGCGTGTAGAGCAGTGCTTTCTGCGCGTGCAAGCGATTTTCGGCCTGGTCGAACACCACAGAGATGCTCGACTCCATCACCTCGGTGGTCACTTCCTCCTCGCGGTGCGCCGGCAGGCAGTGCATGAAGAAAGCGCCCGGAGCTGCTTGCCGCATGAGCGGCATCGTGACCTGGTAGCCAGCGAACGCTTTCCTCCGTTCGGTCGCTTCCGCCTCTTGTCCCATCGACGTCCACACGTCTGTGTACACGGCGTTGGCGCCTTTGACCGCGTCCGCCGGGTCTCGGAACAGCCGGATCTGGGCGCCGTGCCGCGCCACACGCGACGCTTGCTGGATGACCGAATCGCTCAGCGCATACCCAGCTGGCGAGGCAATGTGGATATTCACGCCGAGCATGACACCAGCCTGCGCCAGAGACGTCGCCACGTTGTTGCCGTCGCCGATGAATGCCAGCGTCCGGCCAACCCAGCTTCCCCAGGTTTCCCGGAGGGTCTGAAAATCGGCGAGCGCCTGGCAGGGATGCTCCTGATCGGTGAGGGCGTTGATGACGTGCATGCGCGGCGCCGCCTTTGCGAACTCGAGCACGATCGAGTGGGCGTAAGTTCTGATGACGGCACACCTGACCCATCGCTCGAGGTTACGCGCAACGTCGATGACCGGTTCGCGCGGACTGAGCGCGACGTCCGGAAACGGCGTGATGATGTTACCTCCGAGCTCGCGAACGGCGATCTCGAACGTGGAGATCGTGCGGAGGGACGGCTTCTCGAACAGCATTGCCACGTGGGCGCCGTCGAGCGCATTGGCTGTCGGAGCCTTTGCCCCGAGATGGCGCTCGCGCTTCAGGCGAGACGCCAGCACGAGACACGATTCGAGCTCGGCGGGCTCGAAGTCGAGCACTGAGACGAAGTCTTTTGTCCGGACGTCCGATGGCATTATGTGCGGTAGTCCGCGTTGATTCTGACGTAGTCGGCGCTCAAGTCGCAGGTCCAGATCGTCGCCTGCTCCTTCCCGCCGGTGCCGAGGTCGAGCTCGATCTCGATATCCTTCCCTGTAAGGTACTCGGCGACCCGCGGCGCGTTCTCGTCGTGCGGTTGTCCTGCCTCGAAGAGGGCGATGTCGCCGACTCGTACCGAGGCTCTCGACAACTCAAACGGCACGCCCGCGCGTCCGGCGGCAGCCACCAGCCGCCCCCAGTTCGGGTCACCGCCATGGATGGCAGTCTTCACGAGCAGAGAATTGGCGATCGTGCGTGCGGCCTTCTCGGCATGCGCCCACTCGTGAGCACCTGTGACCCGCACCGTCACCAGTTTGGTCGCGCCCTCGCCGCCTCGTACGATGGCCATCGCCAGCTTCTGCGAGACGGCCCGAATGCCGGCCTCGAGCGCCGGATACGTGGCGGCATCGATCGTGACGCGGCTCGCACCGTTGGCGAGCACGAGCACCGTATCGTTGGTGGACCCATCGCCGTCGATCGTGATCGCATTGAACGTGTCCCGAACGGCCGCCTTGAGCGCCTGCTTCAGCAAAGCAGGTTCGACCTCCGCATCGCACGTCAGAAACCCAAGCATCGTCGCCATCATGGGCTCGATCATGCCGGCGCCCTTCGCCATGCCGCCGACATGGAACGTGCCCGCTGCAGTCTCTACGCGAACAGCTGCCTCCTTTGGGAACGCATCGGTGGTCATGATGGCCACCGTTGCGTCGGCGTTACCCGCCTTAGCGAGTTGACCGAGCGCCTTCGTAACCCCGGTCTTCACTTTGTTCACGTCGAGATCGACCCCGATGACTCCGGTCGAGGCCACAAGCACCTCCTCGGCCAGGCACCCAATCTGTTTGGAGACGAACTCGACGGTCGCCCGGGCTACCGCAGCCCCGCGATCTCCGGTGCACGCATTCGCGCAGCCGCTGTTGCACACAACGACCCTGGCTCTACCGCCAGTGGCTTCGAGATTCGCTCGAGACAGCACCACCGGCGCGGCAACCGTCTTGTTCGTCGTGAACACGGCTGCGGCGGACGCCGCCCGATCGGTCGTGAGCAGCATCACGTCCAGCGGCCATGCGTGCGTGGCTGGTTTGATGCCCGCGTACACGCCGGCGGCTTTGAACCCGGCCGGGGCAGTCACGCCGCCGTCGATAACTTCGATCCTGGTCTCCGATCCGATCGTTGCCTTAGACATGGAGCGAATGGTCGGAAGTGAGGCTCTCCGGCGTCCCCTCGACGCTTGTGATGAGGGCGAATTGATCGCACTGCCGGAAGAGCGGGCAAGTGCGGCAATTGGCAGCGAGTTTCTCCGGCAGCCAGGTATGCGGAACAATTGAAAAACCCATGTGTACGAAATAGGCCGGCTCGTGCGCAAACACACACAGATCGTCGTAGCCATGCGATCGCGCACGCCGGCGAAGCTCGTCAACCACTTTTCGTCCCAGTCCCTCGCGCCGGCGGCCTTCGCTGACGACGAGCGATCGAATTTCGGCGCGCGAAGTGCTCAACGGCGCAAGCTCGCCGCACGCGACGATCGAGCCTCTCCCATCAACGCCGACAACAAAGCGGTCGATACGCGTCGTTATCTCGCCGAGCTGGCGGGGCAGAAGGCGACCCTGCTCGAGGTTGCGATCGATGAGTTCCAGTATCCGCTTCGCATCCGTGCGAACGGCGGTCCGAAGAACCGGGGCGCGGCGTGAACGAGGTTTTGTCAATTGGCGACTCCTGCTCCTGCGAGTACTTCACTAAAAGCGGCATCCAGCATGCCGAGTGCACGATCGAGGTCGGCCTTCGTAATCATCAACGGCGGCAACAATCGGATGACCTTGACCGCCGTGCGATTTACGAGCACTCCCTGGCGGATGGCGGCCTCATGGACCGGTGCGGCGTCCATATTCAACTCGAGGCCCCACATGAGGCCCGCGCCCCGCACATCGACGATGGCCGGGTGCTTCGACTGGAGCGCACGAAGCTGTCGTTCAAGATGAGCGCCGACCGTCTTGACGTGATCCATGAGTGTTGCCGAGATCTCGTCGAGACAGACCAGCGCCGCGCGGCATGCGAGAAGATTGCCCCCGAAGGTGGTGCCGTGATCGCCGAAGGAGAGCGCCGCAGCTATTTCTTCTTTGACGAGCGCTGCGCCCATCGGGACCCCCGCGGCGAGCGCTTTTCCCACAGACACGAGGTCTGGTTGCAAGCCGAGCTTCTGAAAATAGAAAGGGTAGCCCGTGCGCCCGAGGCCGCACTGCACCTCGTCGGCAATCAGCAAGGCGCCGGTCCTGGCCTTCACTTCGTTCACCGCGTTGGCGAACTCCTGCGAGATCGGGCGCACGCCACCCTCGCCTTGAATCGGCTCGAGAATGATGGCTGCGGTCCTCTCCGACACAGCGGCCCGGAGCTTTGCCGCGTCGTTCATCGGCACCCAGGTGATGTTGGGCAGCAGAGGAGCGAAGGGCGCGCGATAGTGCTCGTCCCACGTCACCGAGAGCGCGCCGTAGGTCCGCCCGTGGAAGGCGCCTTCCATGGCGACGATCTCGGTGCGGTTGGCGTTCCGCTGGGTGTACCAATAGCGACGAGCGAACTTGAGGCACGCCTCCACGGCTTCCGCACCGCTGTTGCAGAAGAACGCCCGCGATAGCCCCGAGAGCTTCGCCAGCCGCTCGGCCACCTGCCCCTGCAACGGATGAAAGAAGAGATTCGAGCAATGGATCATCTCGCGCGATTGCTCGGCAATAGCCCTCGCGAGACCCTCGTGGCCGTGTCCGAGCGCGCCAACGCCAATACCGGCGAGCAGGTCGAGGTACTCCCGTCCGTCCTCGTCGAACACACGGACACCTGTACCACGCACGAGCACGATGGGCGTGCGGCGATAGGTCTGGACGACGTATTTCGATTCCAAGGCCTTGACATCGTGGCTCATGAGGCTTTCTTCCTTGCTTGTCGGCGTTTCGCCGTCTGTCCGATAGAAATTCTGGTGCACTTGCCGGCGCCGGCCTTCAGTCCGTGTCGCGCGATGACCATCAGACCCGCCAGGTCGCGCCCGTCGGCGACGAACACGTCGCGTGCTCCGCGGTCCAGCGCGAGCCGGCACGCGGCGAGCTTGGCGACCATACCTGCGGTCGCCCCTCCGCTGGCAACCAACGTGTCGATGTCGGCAAACGACATTTGCGGAATTGTGCCGCCTTGATTATCGAATACGCCGGCCGTGGCCCCCGCGATGACCAGACGCGGCGATTTCAGCCTCGCGGCCAGATGCGCCGCCAGCGTGTCGGCGTTCACGTTGAAGAGCCGCCCATCGCGCGACGCCCCGATGCTCGAGACCACAGGCAGGTAGCCCTTCCGGCACAGATCGACCAGGAGCGAGGGCGTATCCTTGCCAACTGGGTCGCCAACCCGGCCCAGGTCCACGATGGCGCCTGTCGTCGCTCTGTGCGGCGGGGCTGCCTGCACGATGCCGATACCGGCGTCGGCACCTGTGAGCCCCACAGCGCGGACGCCGGCGGCGCCAAGCGCAGCGACAAACCTCGTGTTCACCAGCCCTGCCAGCACGCCAACGACCACATCGAGGGTCGGCTCGTCGGTTATGCGCAGGCCATCGATTTGACGCTTCTCGATGCCGGCACGGGCGAGCGCCGCGTCAATCTCGCGTCCGCCGCCATGCACAATGACCAGGGGCAGAGTTCGATGCAGCCTGGCGATTGCCTGGGCCAGAGCCACCGCACGCTGCGGATCTTCGAGAAGCTCGCCGCCGAATTTCAACACCACGGGTGTGCTGTGCATGGTCTGCGGCATTAGCGAAGAGGCAGCAGCCCCGTGCGCTCGTCGTATCCGAGCATCACATTGAAATTCTGTATAGCCTGCCCCGCGGCGCCCTTCACGAGGTTGTCGAGGACGGCGACGAGCAGAATGCGGCCAGTTGCCGAATCCACACGCCAGCCGATGTCGCAGAAGTTCGTGTAGGCCGCGTGCTTGATTTCCGGGAGCTGCTCTCCGGTGAGCCGGACGAAAGGCGCGTCCCGATAGGCGGCCGTCAAGGTGTCGGCGACATCCTTTGCCGCCACGCCAGGCTGAACCCTGGCATAAATCGTTTCGAGGATCCCTCGGTCGAGCGGCACGAGATGGGGCACGAACGTGACGGGCGACCCGAGTTCCTGCTCGATCTCCGGCTGATGGCGATGGCCAAAGACGCCGTAGGCCGAGACGCTGCCATGGTTCTCGGAAAAATGCGTCCGGTCGCTCGGCTTCTTGCCTGCTCCGGAAATGCCTGACTTCGCGTCGATGACGATGTCGCCCGCCAGGAGTCCAGCTTCGGCGAGCGGTTCGAGCGCCAGCAGCGCCGCAGTCGGATAACACCCCGGATTGGTCAGCAGCCGCGCCTTGGAGATTTCGTGGTAGTGCCGTTCGGTGAGGCCATATACAGGCGTCAGCCCGGCCATTTTGGTCGCCGGATACCACTTTTCGCGCAGCGCCGCCTCGCGCAGCCTGAAGGCTCCAGAGAGGTCGATGACGCGAACACCCCGATCGACGAGGGTGGGGGCGACCGCCGCGGCGGCCTCTTCCGGCAGAGCCAGAAAGACGACGTCGGCGGCCTGGGCAAGCTTGTCGGCCGAAAACGGCTCGATGACGCCATCCCAGATTCTGGCAAGGGCCGGCAGCGATCGGGCCGGACCGTCCGGCGACGAGGACATGGCGGCCGTAATCGTCGCGTGGGGGTGCCCGGCCATCCAGCGGAGCAGTTCCTGGCCGGCGAACCCGCTGGCCCCGGCGACGGCGACCCGCGCACGGGTGTCGCCAACGGCGTGGCCCGCACGGGAGGCCGTGCGATCGGTCATGAGTGGTGTATCCATCGCGAAGCATAAATATACATCATCATGCATAAAAAGTGTTATGATTATTTCGTTCAATATGGTGATGAAAGCGCGGCGTCAGGCGGCGGTGCTGGAGCTCGTGGGCGGCGAAGACATTCGCAGCCAGGAACAACTGCGGGCGAGATTGCGCGCCCGGGGACATCGCGTCACTCAGGCGACGCTGTCGCGCGACATTCGAGATTTAGGGCTGTTGAAGCGATCGGCCGACGGCGCGTACCAGCAGCCGGGGGCCGAGCCGCAGGTGCCGCCTGCCGCAGGTGCGGCGCTTCAGAAGGCCATGGCCGAGTACGCCAGCGGTGTCGACTGCGTGCAGCAGCTCGTGGTCGTCAGGACCGGCGCCGGCCTTGCCCAGCCGCTGGCGCTCGCTATCGACCGGGCAAAGCTTCAGGACGTTGTCGGAACCCTGGCAGGGGACGACACGATCCTGGTGATTTCTCGCGACGCGAGGCACGCGAAGGCCCTCGCGCGTCAGCTGGAGGCGTGGTCGCAGTTCGCGTAGAGCCCGGAGCCCGGAGCCTTCTATTTATTGAGGAGTGAAAAGTGAGAATCGTTCTTGCGTATTCAGGTGGGCTCGACACATCGGTGGCGATCCCGTGGTTGAAAGAGAAGTACAACGCCGAGGTGATCGCCGTCACGATGGACCTTGGCCAGGGCCGCGAGCTGAACCAGATTCGCGAGCGAGCCGTTGGGGCCGGAGCCGTCCGTTGTCATGTGCTCGACGTCCGCGAGGAATTTGCGCGCGATTACATCCTGCCGGCTCTCCAGGCGGGCGCGATGTACGAGGAGCGGTATCCACTGGCCACCGCGCTGGGCCGGCCCTTGATCGCCAAAAAGCTGGTCGAGATTGCGCAGATGGAGAATGCGACAGCCATTGCGCATGGCTGCACGGGGAAGGGCAATGACCAGGTTCGCATCGACGTGTCGGCGCGCGCGATGGATCCGAAGATTCAGGTGATTGCGCCGGCCCGCGTGTGGGGCATGACCCGCCCGGAGGAAATCGAATACGCCCGCATTCGCAACGTGCCGGTGCCGACCACCAAGTCGAGCCCGTACAGCACGGATGAAAACCTCTGGGGCCGCTCGATCGAATGCGGCATCCTCGAGGATCCGTGGAACGAGCCGCCAGACGATATCTACGCCCTGACGAAATCGCCTGCCGAGGCGCCGGATGTCCCGGCGTACGTCGAGATCGAGTGGGAAAAGGGCGTGCCGGTTGCCGTCAATGGCGTCGCGATGCCGCTCACCGAGCTCATCGGCAGCCTCGAGACCATCGCCGGTGTCCACGGCGTTGGCCGTATCGACATGGTCGAAAACCGGCTGGTCGGCATCAAGTCGCGCGAGATCTACGAAGCTCCCGCGGGCATCGTTCTGCACACAGCGCATCGCGAGCTCGAAGGCATGGTCATTCCGAAGGACCTCCAGCGGCTGAAGCAGCGGCTTGCGCAGGAGTACGCGGATATCGTCTACAACGGACTATGGTTCGCACCTACTCGTGAAGCCATCGACGCCTTCGTGAAGAACGTGCAGCAGCGCGTCACCGGCACCGTGCGGCTGAAGCTCTACAAGGGCGACTGCCGCGTGGTCGGGCGCAAGTCGCCGTTCGCGCTCTACGATCAGGGCCTCGCCACCTACGACGAAGGGGATAAGTTCGATCACACCGCTGCGGAGGGCTTCATCAAGATCTGGGGCCTTCCCGTCGAGACGTATGCGAAGAACGTCAGGCGAAACGCGAAGGGCGTCCGGGCCGAGCAGCCAGCCGAGCCGGCAACGAAGTAGCCGGCTCTATGGCGAACCTGTGGTCCGGCCGTTTCAGCAGCGATCCCGATCCGACTGCGTTTGAATTCGGGGCGTCGTTTCGTTTCGACAAACGCCTCTTCGAAGATGACGTCACCGGAAGCCTCGCATGGGTCGAGGGACTCACCGGTGCCGGAGTCTTCAGCGCAGCCGATGCGAAAACCGTTTCCAGCGCCCTTCAGGACATTCTCGAGCAGGGATGGCGCGACCCGGGCTTCGTTGGAGGGCCCGACGAGGATGTGCATGCCTTCGTCGAAAGGCAGCTCGTCGCGCGTGTGGGCGACCTGGGGAAGCGCCTACACACGGGCCGCTCTCGAAACGAACAGGTATCGCTCGATCTGCGCTTGTACCTGCGGCGCAGAATTCCAGTTCTACAGAAACAACTCGCGCTGGTCGTCGGTGCCCTCGCGACCAAGGCGGAACACGCTGACGACGCTGTCATGCCGGCGTACACGCATTTGCGGCGCGCGCAGCCTGTGCTCGTCGCGCATTTCTTTCTGGCGCACGTGTCGGCCCTGCGCCGGGACCACGCGCGTTTCACGTGGGCGTCGCAGGAGGCCGATGCGATGCCGCTGGGATCCGGTGCGGTCGCCGGTACGAACTACGCGATCGATACCGCGAAGCTGGCCTCTCGCCTTGGCTTCTCGCGAGTGGTTGTCAACAGCATCGACGCCTCGTCGGATCGCGACTTCGTGGCGGGCTTCCTGCACGCAAGCGCGATGACGCTGGTGCACCTGAGCCGGCTTTCCGAGGATCTCATCATCTTTTGCGACGAGGAACATGGATTTTTCCAGCTGTCCGATGCGTCGAGCACCGGCAGCAGCATGATGCCGCAGAAGAAGAATCCCGATCCGCTCGAGTTGACCCGCGGAAAAACGGGACGCCTGATTGGTCATCTCGCCGGCTGGCTCGCGACGATGAAAGGCCTGCCGAGCGGCTACAATAAGGATCTTCAGGAAGACAAAGAAGCGGTCTTCGACGCCGAGGACACCGTTGCCGGAGTGCTCTCGGCGCTCGTGGGCGTAGTCGATGGACTGGAGATTTTTCCAAAGACCACCGCCGCCGCAGCGTCAGGGTTGCTGCTGGCCACCGATGTGGCAGACTTTCTGGTCTCGAAGGGCATGCCGTTCAGGCAGGCCCATGAAGTGGTCGGCGCGATGGTGCGCCAACTGCTTGCGCAAGGGCGCGACTTTGGTGCCCTGACGCTTGCTGAATGGCAACAGCACAGCAAGCTGTTCGACGATGACGTTCGCAGGGTCGTGACACCTGATGCATCCGTACGTGCTCGCAAAACTCCGCAATCCACGCACCCACAAGCCGTCTCGGTCGCGCTCGCCGAGGTGACCGAGTGGCTGCGCCGTTTGTGACCATCCTCATCCCCGTTCTCTTTTTTCTGTCTGGTGCCTGTGCGTTGATTTACCAGGTGCTGTGGCTTCGCATGCTCGGGTTGGTGTTCGGCGTGACAGTGTACGCGGCGAGTACCGTCTGGGCTGCGTTCATGGCCGGGCTCGCGATTGGCAGCATTGGCGGTGGACGCCTGGCGGGCAAACTGCGGCGGCCGTTGCTCTGGTTTGGCGCTGCGGAGGTGCTGGTAGGGGTATCGGCTGCCGCGACGCCCTTCGCGCTGCAGATGCTTCAGCGCTGGTACGTCTCGATGCACCCGCTGCTGCCGCAGTCCTCGACGGTGATGACGCTGGCGCGGTTTGTGATGGCCGCGCTGATGCTCCTGCCGCCGACGATCTTGATGGGAACCACGCTGCCGCTTGTCGTGCGCTCGGCGCTCGGCCGGAGCGAGCTTGGAGCGAAGGTTGGCCTGCTGTACGGCTTCAACACCGCAGGCGCGATTGCAGGAACGATTGCTGCGGGGCTGTGGCTGATTCCTGGCGTAGGCATCCAGGCTTCGTTCCGTTATGCGGCCTCGGTAAACCTCGCGATTGGCGCGATGGCGATGGTCGCGGGCTGGAAAATGGGCCAGACCCCTTTGTTATCCGCGTCCGACGAAAAAGGCACCCGACCCCTTTTCGCACAGCGCGTTGTTCTCTGGGCGTTCGCCGTGTCTGGCTTTGCATCGCTTGCGCTCGAAGTGATCTGGTTCCGTGTGCTGGTCCTGTTCGTACGGCCCACGGTCTACACGTTCTCGTTAATGCTCGCGACAATTCTCGCGGGCATCGCCATCGGAAGCTGGCTCATCGCGCCGTTCCTGCGCCGGCGTGCCAATTGGCTCGCCGTACTCGCGACGGTCGAACTGGCGCTCGCTCTATCGGTCGTGTTGAGCTTCGCCGCTCTGCCATATACCCAGGAAGCATCCACCGCGTTGTATCCCACGATGTCCAAGTGGATGCCGGACTACCTCCCGCCCATCATCGTCACGAGCGTGATGGTGATGTTCCCGAGCGCGCTGCTGATGGGCGTGGCTTTTCCCATCGGGGTGAAGATTTTTGCCGGCGATTCAGCTGAACATCAGACCGCGCGCCTTGGCGTGTTCTATGCGCTGAATGTGTGCGGCGGCATCGGTGGCTCGCTCGCCGCCGGGTTTCTGATGCTTCCCGCGGCGGGAAGCCGCGCGAGCCTGCTCGGCGTCGGCACAATCATTTTGTTGTCCGGCCTCGCGATCGTCGTCGTCACGCCCCTGCGCAGGAACACCAGGATCGGGATCGCTGGAATTGCCGCGCTCGCGTTCGCGGTTGCGGCCTTCACACTGGTCGATCCGATGCGGGCCTTCATCGCGCAGCGGTTTCCGGGTGAGTCGATCATCTGGATCGAAGAGGGCGTGCAGTCAACCGTCAGCGTCAATCAGTTCGGGCGATTCCGCATGGAGACGATGGACGGGATTCACCAGGCCAGCGATACGAGCGGCCTCGCGTTCGTGCATCATCGGCTGGGTCAACTGCCGATGGCTATTCATCCGAATCCGCGCGAGGCGCTCGTGGTGGGCCTTGGCGGCGGTGCAACGGCTGGCGCTGTTGGGTTGCACACGGGCGTGAATGTGAACGTCATCGAGCTTTCGCCGGCGGTCGTCCATGCGGCCAGTTATTTCGAGCGCATCAACTACGGCGTGCTCCGGCGTCCAAACGTGACCGTGCGCGTGGACGACGGGCGCAACTATCTGCTGTTGACGCGCTGGAAGTACGATGTCATCACGGCGGACATCATCCTGCCGATTCACGCCGGTTCGACGAATGTCTACTCGCGCGAGTACTTTCAGGCCCAGCGAAACGCGCTGAATGCCGGGGGGCTGGTCGCGCAGTGGATTGACGGCACCGAGGCCGAATACAAGCTCATCATGCGCACGTTTCTCAGTGTGTTTCCGAACGCGACCTTGTGGGCCGAGGGCAGCGTCCTCATCGGATCGGTGCAGCCGCTCCGCGTCTCGCGAGCCGACTTCGAGTGGAAGATGGCTGTGCCGGAGCGGGCACAGGGTTTCCGCGATATCAACATGACAAAATTCGTCGATCTCACGAATCTGTACACGGCAGGCCCGAAGGAACTGGCGCGTTACGCAGGGGACGGGCCGCTCTTGACGGATGACCGCCCTCTGGCGGAGTACTTTCTCTCACTGCCGCGCAACCGGCAGCCCGACCGGGCAGGGTTTAAACGGGACTTGAGCGAAATTGTGGTGCCGTAGTAAACTTCGATTCCCGCGACCTTCCAATTCCCGGCCTTAGGATTTTCGGGAGATTCATGCAGCAGCGTCAGCTACGGCTTGGTGACATTCTGGACGATTATTGTCCTCGCGAACGCCGCCTCGCCAACCACACAGTCGTCGCCATGGTCGGCGATGAAATTCGACTCACCCGCTGCACCACATGCGAGACGGAGCACCCATACAAGGGTGGAAAGGCCCCCCGCCTTCGGAAGAAGCCAACACCTGTGGAAGCGGCGTACAGTGAGGTCCTCGAGTCCGTGAAGCAAGACACGCACGTTCCCGCGGCTGAAGCCGCATCCGGTGCGCCGCCGCTCGATCCGGACGCCGCCGCTCCATCGAACGGATCCGAGGCGCCGATACCCCCAGACGAGGTACGCCTGCATCGACCGCTGATTCGCGCGCAGCTTCCGCGGATTGAACGCGAGCCGATCGCTCGTCCGGTACCGGAGTTCACGATTCGCCAGGCGAATAAACGCCACGGACGGTTTCAGAACTCGCGCCCCCCAGGCCGATTTGCGAAGGCCGGTGGCGGCGGTGGTGGCAACAACGACCGTTCGGGCAACTCGCGCGGACCTGGCGGCCCACAGCATGGCGCCAGGCAGGGCGGCAGACCTCAAGGCCAGGGCGGACGCCATCAGCAGCATTCGGGGAAGAAACGCTCCCGGTAGAACGCGAGCCGGGATTTCACATTTCTAAATTTTAGATTTCAGATTTCAGATCTACATTCGAGCGCATCCGTATGCCTGACCTTTCTGGAAAGCACGGGCTTGTCGTGGGCGTCGCCAACAAACGGTCGATCGCATGGGCGATTGCCCAGGCCCTCGCCAGGTCTGGTGCACGCCTGGCCCTGACGTACCCAAGCGCGCGCCTCGAAGAGAACGTTCGCGAGCTCGCGGCGACGCTCGACAACCCGCTGGTGCTTCCGTGCGATGTCGCCAACGATCAGCAGATCGTCGAGCTGGGTGCAACGATCGACAAGGAGTTCGGCGGGCTGGATTTCTTCGTGCACGGCGCGGCGTTCGCGCGGCCGGAAGAGTTGGCCGCGCCGTTCTCGCAGACGAGCCGCGAAGGATTCCGCATCGCGCTCGATGTGAGCGCGTATTCGTTTATCGCGCTCTCACGCGAAGTGCGGCCTCTGATGCAGAAGCGAGGCGGCGGCAGCATCCTGACGCTGACGTACCTCGGCAGCGAGCGCGTGTTCAAGAATTACAACGTGATGGGCGTCGCCAAGGCGGCGCTCGAGTCGGCGGTACGCTATCTGGCTGCCGAGCTTGGCCCAGAGAATATCCGTGTGAACGCGATCTCCGCCGGTCCGATCAAGACGCTGGCGGCGATGGGCATCACCGGCTTTTCGAGCATTCTCGGCGTGTACCGGGAGCGCGCGCCGCTCGCGCGGAATATCGACACCAGCGAGGTGGCTGATGCGGCGCTATTCCTCCTGGGACCTGCGGGACGCGCGGTGACGGCTGAAATCCTGATGGTGGACGGCGGATTCCACGCCATGGGCTTCTGATGCTGGACATTGAAGATTGAAGATTGGAACATTGATGCATTGAGCAATGTTCTAGAGTTCTAATGTTCTAGAGTTCTAATGTTTCAATCTGCAATCTTCAATCTGCAATGTCCAGGTACAGTCACCATTGTTCGATTCGAATCTGATCCTTCCGCACGCCGAGGGCTGTCAGCTGCGTTGAGATGTCGCCGACCAGGGCGGGCGGACCACACACAAAGCAAATCGTGTTGCCCGGGTCGATCATGCCGTTCAGGCAGCTGGCGTCGATACGTCCCTGCCCCCCGGTCCAGTCGTCCGACGTCCCGCGTGTCACTGTGCGGTGAAAGGTGATGCGCTTCTGGGCCTCGAGCCGTTCGAATTCCTGCCGATAGGCGAATTCGTCCGGCGATCGTACGCTGTAGATCAGCCCGATGCGGCCAGGGCGTTCGGCAAGCAGGGCGTGCCACAGCATTGAGCGCAACGGAGCGATGCCTGTGCCCCCGGCGACAAAAAGAAAATTCTGCTCAGATGGGTGCTCCGCTGGAAAAACGAAGGATCCCATCGCGCCGTCGACCGTCGCCAAGGTTCCGGGCTTGATGAGATCTGGCGACAGTCCGAACGTGCCGGACGCATCGGTTTGCACCAGGAACTCGAGTTGGCCGTGGTGCGCGGTTTCTTCCGGCGCCGACGCGATTGAATACGGGCGACGTTTCACAGCGCCTGCAGGCTGCACGTAGGCGGCCTGTCCGGGGCGATAGGGAAACTGCTGGCCCTGAAGGTCGAGCCGGATGATATGAGCGCGCGGTGTGGCGGGTTCCGCGTCGCGGATGGGCAACGTCAGGATCACGAGTAAGGTACTTTGGTTGCGCGAAGGATGTTTTTCATGCCCGTCACTCCCAAGCGACTGCGCGGCTGGCTGCTTCGCCTGGTTCTCAGGCGAGGTGTCTCCATTACGCTGGGGTTGTTGCTGCTCACGCCCGCAGCGTGGCTGCTCCTCGGGGACTATCGGTGGGAGACACCCGCCACCGATGGTCTTGGCCTCATTGTCGGTGCAACCGGGGCGGCCCTGCTCTTTGCTGGCATCGGCGGCCGCCGTCCCGACTGGATCGACTGACGGCGATTGGTGAGTGGGTGATAGGTGAGTGGGTGATAGGAGAGAGCAACCCCATCACGCCAACTTCCATCCCAATCGCCCAGTCCCCTATCACCCAATCGCCAATATTCAGAGCACTCCCGACGCTGCGTCTTCCAACTCCGAGCTGGAGATGGCGGCGCCGGCCGGATCGAGGATTGTCGCTGGGCGTTCAACGGCGACCTCGTCCGCCTCGCCGCCGGCAGCCAATCGCTTGCGCCTCGTTTTGTCGCGATACATCCGGCTGTCTGCGGTCGCCAGCAGCGTCTCGTAGGTGTTGCCGTCGTGCGGGAAGATCGCCGCACCGATGCTGATCCCCAGCTGCAGCCGCTTGCCAGCCCTCGCCTCGAACACCACTTCATCGATCGCCTGCTGAAGTTCCACGCGCTTTCGTTCGGCTTCGTCCGCGCCGCATCCCGATAGCACGACGATGAACTCATCTCCCGCGTAGCGCACGCAGATATCGTACGGCCGAATCGCCGCGCGCAGCACGCCCGCGACTTCGCGCAGCGCGCGGTCGCCCACATGATGTCCGTGGTTGTCGTTGATCTCCTTGAACCGGTCGAGGTCCATGACGAGCAGCGACACCTCCGACTTCAAACGCTCCGCGCGCGCCAGCTCGCGCGTGAGGTGCATGAACATGAAACGCGTGTTCGGCAGGCCAGTCAGCGGATCGGTGAGGGAGTCTTCCTGCGTCTGCTCGAACACGATCGAATTGTAGATGACGGCCGCGGCCTGCTCGCACACACGGTCGAGCAGACGCCGATGGTCGTCGGTGAAGCAACCGGCGTCGATGTGATAGACGGAGAGCGTTCCGATGAAACGCTCGTTGAAAACGAGCGGGCACACCAGCGCCGACTGCAGGGAAGTCGTTGCGGAGATGCCCGCGGCCTCGAGGTCGGCGCTCGGACGGGCGTTTACGAGCGTGCGCCGGTTGCGCGCGACCCAGCCTGTCAATCCGAGGCCGCTCTTCACCGAGATCTGCTGAATGATTTCGGCGTCGATACCTGTCGCAAACCGGCAGCGCAGATTCTCCATCTCCTCGTTGTGGAGGAACAACGCGCAGCATGAGAACGGCACGAGGTTGCTCAGCTTGGAGGAAATCAGCGCCATCGTGTCGGCGACCCCGAGGCTGGTGCCCATCGCCTGCGCGATTTCGTACAACGCATAGATCTCGCGGTGCGCCAGTGCGATGTCGTCGAAGACGGTCTTGTTCGACGGCTCGGGCAGCAGGCCGACCGCCGGACGCCCTTTCTCGGACTGACCGCTGGGGAGCGACAGCGACCGCATCGTTTCTGTTGTCGACTCGGCCTCGTTGCGCAGGGCATCGAGGTTGTCGATGAACTTCCGCACGAGATTCGGATCGAGCGCCTTGCCGGCTTCCTGCCGGAGCAGCCCGACCGCGCCGTCGTCGCTCATCGCCTTGTGATAGGGACGTTCGGACGTCAGCGCGTCGAAATAGTCGACGACCGCGAGAATGCGCGCGCCGGCAGGAATCTCGTCGCCCTTCATGCCAGCCGGGTAGCCCTTGCCGTCCCATCGCTCGTGGTGGCTGAGAATGAGCGGCGCCACGGGATAGGGGAACGGCACACCGGCGATGATTTCCGCTCCGACTTGCGGATGAATCCGAATTTTCTGAAACTCTTCCTGCGTCAGCGGGCCGGGTTTCGACAGGATGTGTTCGGGCACCGCGAGTTTCCCGATGTCGTGCAGCAAGGCCGCAGTCTTCACGCCTTGAATGTCGTTCGCCGACATGCCGATCGCTTTGGCGAGGCCGGCAGCGAACACCTGCACACGTCGGATATGGGACTTGCCGGTCCGATCCTTGGCGTCGATTGCAAGCGCGAGCGCCTCGATGGTGGCCAGATGCAGGTCCGAGACTTCCTGAACGTGCCGTTGTTCGTCTTCGATGCGGCCAAGGTAGATCTTGTAGCTGCGATAGGTGAGATACAACGGGGCCGCCACGAGCAGCGCCATCCAGTAGTTCGACACCGATCGGCTGATGACCATGGCGACCACTGCGGCCGCCAGTGCGCCCACGAAATAGCTGGGCGCGCTCCACATGAAGTTCTGGTTCCAGACCTTGAACACATTCTGCTGCGTGGAGACCGCGATGGCTGTTGCAACCAGCGCGGTGTTCAGCGCGAAGTACGCGCCGGCGGCGCCCACGAGCGGCCTGGCCATGCCGGCCAGCGTCAATGTCTCGAGCCCGGGAGTTCCACCCAGCAACCGGAAGACCTCGCCGGCCGCCTGCACGCTAATCACCAGGCTGGCCATGCTGAAGAGGGTCCGATACGGCGGATTCTTTATCGTCATCCGGAAGGTGCACTGGCTCCACGCGCTTGTGGCGCCAACGACCATCGTCGGGTTCGGGCCGAGAATGATGAGCGACAGAAAGTCGACGGCGTAGGACACCGACATGGTTGAACCGCTGCGGGCGAGCGGCAGGTTCACCTTGAACGCGGACGTGATCGACGACAGCAACAGCAGCGCGACAAACCACTCGAGATGCTTGAAATCCTGGGGCTGGAGTGGGAAGAACATCGCGAGCAACACCGCCCCGAGGGCGATGATCGCCCCGACGTACACACGAGCCGCGAGGGGGAGCTGCTTCATGAAAAATCTAACGCTGCGACATGCAAAATGTTGGCCTTATTGGACTTACGTCGATTTATTCCCATAAGTCCAATGACGTGAGTACTCTACGGTGACACAAACGTAACGTTGACGGCTCCCTGGCAGCACTCGTATGTCACAAAGTAGCACACAGTATTTCACTTTGTGCTCGTATCTAGCTGGCAATAAGCAAGATGTTGTTCTTACACATCTGTGCATATCTGAGACAACCAGGCCTCTGGTTATCCTTAGTTATCGGTTTTTCTGGGGAATTTCGTTAGCCGATGCTGACGCGTCGTGCCCTATTTCGGGACTGACCGGAGTGCGCCTGGGGTTCCAGACCGAACTCCAGAATCTTGCGGTACAGCGTGCCTCGACTGATCTCGAGGACTCTCGCTGCCTCTTTCTTGTTCCAGCTGCAGGCATCGAGAATGCGGACGATGTGCGCGCGTTCTGCTTCGCGAAGCGAGGGCAGACGCTCGCCGTTATCCTCGGGCGGCGGTTCAGCGGCATGAAGGAATTCAATATCGGCAGCGCGAATCGATCGGCCTGGTGCAGACAGCGCCGCTCGTGAGACGGTGCTCTCGAGCTCCCGAATATTGCCCGGCCAATGGTAGGCCGTCAGCAATTCAACCGCTTCCCTGGCGAACGTCTTTGCATCGAGCGGCAGCCCGTTGGCCGCGCAGTAGCGTGCGAGGAAGCGCTGCGCAAGCACCGGAATGTCGACCTGACGCTCGCGGAGCGACGGAAGCCGGATCGAAAATGCGTTGACGCGGTAGTACAGGTCCTCGCGAAAGCGGCCGTCGCGCACGAACTGGTCGAGCGGACGGTTGGTCGCCGAAATCAGGCGGAAATCGACGTGAATCGAACGATTGCCGCCCAACCGCTCGAAACGCCGTTCCTCCAGCACGCGCAAGAGCTTGGCCTGCGCCACGATCGAAAGGTCGCCGATTTCATCGAGGAAGAGCGTGCCTTCGTTGGCCATTTCGAGGCGGCCCGGCTTGCGATCGTGCGCGCCGGTGAACGCGCCTTTTTCATAGCCGAAAATTTCAGACTCGAAGAGCGTGTCGGGCAGCGCCGCGCAGTTCACCGCCTGGAACTTGGCGGTCTGGCGTCGGCTGAGCTCGTGGATCATGCGTGCCACGAGCTCTTTGCCGGAACCGGTAGGGCCGAGAATCAGCACCGAAATATCGGATTTCGCGGCCGTTCGGATCCACTCGAAGACGATGAGCATCTTCTCGTCGCGGCCGATCATCTCGCGGAAGCGTTGAACCGACGGCGACTGATCCTCTGTGCTGATCGTCGCGCGCCGTTCGAGGAAGCGATCGAGCAGCTTGTCGATGCCCGCGTTGTCTGGACGGGCCGCCGCGTAGCGGACGGGCGTTCCCGGCATGGCGTACACCACGCCGAACGCCACCAGCTCGCGGATGCAGTTTTCGACGTCCAGGCGCAGCCGCCCGAAGGTCTGCATCAGCTGGTCGGCATCGAAGGCCTCCTCGGGCCGTGCGCTCAGGTACCGGAGGATTCCCGCGCGCAGCGGTGACTGCACGAGGTTCCTGAACCTGGTGTCGAGGTCGCTTTCGGTCTCGGGCTTGGTTACGGTCGCCCGCCGGGCAGAAAAAGTCAGGTCGTCCACAGTCTTCTGTTTCCGGTCTCATTATCGGACGCAGGAGGCTGGAACCACAGGGGTGGGGGTTTACACACCTGCGCACCGGTTCCTGGTTCTGCCAGAACCCCCCTACGGCGGGCTCGGCGGCCGCTCCCGGTAATACTCGGTCTGATGCCGCTCGATGAGGGCTTTCATCCGTGTCGCGTCGGATTTCCTGTGCCCGTGGCAGCGGATGGGGCTCGTACCGCCGGTCGTCTCGATGTAAACATCGGAGAAGAGCAGGTTCGTGTCGACCCGGACCGACGCCACGTGCGCCATATGGATCGTGTGTTCGAGGTGCCCGAACCACTGTGGTGTGAAATGCACAACGCTCGTCGGCGAGATCAGCACTTGCGTCGGAAAGAGACGATTCCCTTTGCTGAGCCGGCTCGCGCGGAACACGTCGCCGGTCGCAAATGGACGGCCCCTCCGCCAGATCAAGAAGAGCGCGACGAAGATGCCGGCTGCGAAGGCGACAGCCGTCCAGATGATTCGCGGATCGAGTGGAGTGTTAGCCGCTTCGCTCACGTGTGCCTACGTTTGTCCGGGTTCGTCGACACTGTCAAGATGTAAGATTACGGCCTATGCCGTATCGCCATCCGGGTTCCCCTTCGACCAAACATGCACTGTCGGGAAAACCCATCGGTTTCTATCGCCCGCGTGGCAGCAAGGAAGTCCGGCATCTCATCGACGAAGGCTTTCAGGCGTTCAACGCGGCGCGTTTGTCTGAAGCCTGCCGGATTTTTTCCGACAAGATGCTCGATCCATCGGAGGACACGACCATCGGGCTCACCATCGCGGGCGCGATGACGCCGGCCGGCGTCGGCGGCTGCGTTGTCGAGATGATGGATCGCGGGCTCGTCGATTTCATCATCAGCACGGGCGCGAATCTGTATCACGATCTGCATCACGCGCTGAATTTCACGCTGCACCGTGGCTCGCCATTCGTGGACGACGTCGAGTTATACGCGCAGGGCATCATTCGAATCTACGACGTGCTGTTTCCGGCGTCGGTGCTGCTCGAAACCGATGCCTACATCCGTGACTTTCTCGTGCGCGAACGGCTCGAGGGGCCGATGGCGACCGCGGAGCTGCACTACCGGATGGGCCTGGACCTGCTGAAGCGCTATCCGGGCTGCGAGGAGCACTCCGTGGTGGCACGCGCGGCAATGGTCGGTGTGCCGCTCTACACGTCTTCGCCGGGAGACAGCTCGATCGGCATGAATCTGGCGTATCACGCCATGCTGAACGAAAGCTCGTTGATGATCGATCCCAACCGCGACGTGAACGAGGTGTGCGCCATCATCCTCGCGGGCAAGCGGAACGGTTGCGTGATTCTTGGCGGCGGCTCACCGAAGAATTTCTATCTGCAGGGGCAGCCGACGCTGTGGGAGGTTTACGGGATTCAGAAGGGCGGCAACGACTACTTCATCCAGATCACGACCGATCAGGTGGTGTGGGGTGGTTTGTCGGGCGCGACCCCTGCGGAAGCGGTGAGCTGGGGCAAGGTGAATCCCGGTGTGCTGCCGGATACCGTCGTGGCGTACTGCGACTCGACGATCGCCTTCCCGTTGTTCTGCGAATATGCCATCGGATCGAAAAACGGACAGCGTCCGCGCAAAGAGCTCGTGCACAGGCGTGCGGCGCTGCTGGCCGACCTGAAGCGGCAGGCGACCGCCGCCAGAAAATCCGCGCCTGTCACCCAAGCGCCTATCGCCCAATCACCTATCACCCAATCATCAGATTGATTGACCCATGGGCACGCTCGCTTCCGAGCTCGGACCGCTCGCAGAAGGACTGACTCCGGCGCCGCGCGTGTACGCCGACGCAAATTTGCCGGCGGGCCTTGTCCGCTTCATGCGGGATCGCCTCCACTGGGACGTCCTGTTCGTGATCGAAGAAGATTCTCTGCGGCGTGGGAGGGATGCCCAGCATTTCCGGTTGGCGGCCCAGCTGCGTCGCACGCTCGTCACGCTCGACCAGGACTTTCTGGATGATGCGCGGTTTCCTTTATCGGAGTGCGGCGGTGTCCTGGTATTGAGCGCGCCGAGCGAAAACCAGCTCGAGCGCCTGCTGAAGCAGGCCAATCGTGTGTTGTTTCCCGGGTCGCCCGATCGGCTTCCACTGATGGGCCGCAAGCTTCACGTGCGCGCCGATTGGCAAGGCGAGCTCGAGTAGCGTACGGCCGGTCTCAGCGAGGGCTGATATTGGCATATGCCGTCGGGTCGGCAATGCCCGCGTCATGAAACCCGTCGCGTCGCTCGCGGCATTTGCTGCACAGCCCGCAATGGGTCGTGCCCGCCGGGTTCATGCACGACAGGGTCAGTTCGAACGGCACGCCGAGCGCCGCACCCCGCCGGATGACTTCGTCCTTGTGCATCGCGGAGAATGGCGCGGCGATCGAGATCGGCGCGCTCAGGCCGAGAGAGAGCGCTTTTCCAAAGGCCTCGAAAAACATCGGTGTGGCGTCGGGAAACGGATTCCCCGCAAGTGGCGCGAGCACGATGCGCGAGATCTTTCTGGTGGCGGCGTAGACGGCGGCTTTCGAAATGAGCGCCACGTTCCGGCCGTGTAAGTAGACATCTTCGTCCGGTGTGTCATAGGCCGGCGGTGTGCCGGTCATCGCCCAGTGGGTCGGGGCATAGACGTCGCGCATGCTGAATTCCAGGCGAACGAGCGGCTCGGCCTTGCCGGCGAGCGGTGGGCGGCTCAAGAGAAGCTTGATGATGTCCGCTTCACCTTGTTCCCACGCCAGACCGCCGGCGACATAAACTGGATGGACGGTACGGGTCCGGGCTTCGTCGGCGGCAAGTACGGCGCTATCGAGTCCGCCCGACAACAAGACCAGACTAGAGTGATCAGCCATGTATTCAGTCACCAAGAAGATCGAGTTCTGCTACGGCCATCGCCTGCTCGACTACGACGGGATCTGCAAGCATCCGCACGGGCACAACGCCGTGGCCGAGATCGAAGTCCGGAGCGGGTCGCTCGACAACCGGAACATGGTCTGCGATTTTTCCGACATCAAGCGTGTCGTCAAAGGGTGGGTCGATCGCGAGCTCGATCACAAGATGATCCTGCGCGAGGACGACCCGCTGGTTGGACCACTGCAGCAGCTCGGCGAACCGGTGTTCGTCGTCCAGAGCAATCCCACAGTGGAGCATATCGCTAAACTCCTCTTCGACTATACCCATTCACAGGGATTTCCCGTGGTGCGTGTCACGGTGTGGGAAACGCCCACCTCGTTTGCGTCCTACGGCGGGAAACCCTGAGATATTGGAGATTGGGTGATAGGTGAGTTGGCGATAGGTCTTGTCGTTTTCGATCTCGACGGTACGCTCATCGACTCGCGCCGCGACCTCGCCGAGAGCGCCAATGCGCTGCTGGCGGGCTACGGGGCGCCGCCGCTCGGAGAAACCGACGTCGCCCGCATGGTTGGATGCGGCGCCGCGACGCTCGTGAAGCGCGTGCTGGCGGCGGCCGGCCTCGACATCTCGATCGACGAAGCGCTGCCGCGTTTTCTGTCGGCGTACGACGAGCGATTGACACGCCACACGCGCCCTTATGACGGTGTGCCTGTGCTGCTGGATGGGCTTCGTCACCAGCGGACGCCGATGGCGCTGCTGACCAACAAGCCGCTCGCGCAGACGGCGAGCATTCTCGAGGCCTTCGGGATGACCCGTTACTTCCAATGGTCTGTTGGAGGCGACGGACCGTGGCCGCGCAAGCCGGCGCCAGACGGCCTTCGCTATCTGATGGGTGAGGCCTCGGTTGGCCCAGCCGAGACGGTGATGATTGGCGATTCGTCCGTGGATCTCCAGACGGCGCGCAACGCGGGCGTGCGCATTTGTCTGGCGCGCTACGGGTTTGGATTCGCCGCTCTTGCTCCCGATGCACTGAACGGCGACGAGCTGCTCGCCGATTCCCCGGCCGAGATCGCCCGCCTGCTCGGAATAGGGGTCTGACCCTATGACAGATTTTGTCCAGAGCGACGGCTGGACTGGCGAAGGGGAGTTCACGCAGAAGATCATCGATCGGCTCGGAAGCGTCGAGCAGGTGACCGGCGTGAAAGTCGAGAATGCGCCGTCAACCAGGTCCGATGCCGACTACAATTTCGTCGCGAACGAGATTTTCGTGACGTTTGCGACACATGAGCGGGTGGAAACCACAAAGCACTTTGGAGTTCTTCCTGGTCGAAAGCGGGTCCTTGAAAAAGCGCTGACGCTGGCTGGTCTGGCAGCGGTCCTGGAAGGTTCGGAAGGCATTGGTCCGGCCGATTACAGCGACGATGGGATGCTGCAATACCTTCGCGCCGAGCGGGTCATTCCGCCGTATCAAACCAAGGGCTACAAGCTGATCGAGCTTGTGCGCATCTACGAGGCCGGCACGGCGTCGCGCGCATGATCCTGCACAAATCTGCGCAAGAGATTTTTCGCGCAAACCTACCGAAGTCAAAGACTTCGCCCGAAAAACTGATCGGATCATTGTGCCTCTCGTCACCTCACTGCTGACGGCCATCGCCAGAGCCAACGGCGACGCGCTCGTGCTCCACGGCGGAGAGCGCCCGTATGTTGTCGCACCCACCGGGCAGTCCGAGTTGTCTTCGCGCGTCCTCACGCTCGACGCGATGGTTGGGATGCTCCGCGAACTGCTGCCCGAAGAGGCCCGGCACACGCTCGACGAGCTTGGTGCGGTGCAGCACGACATCGCCGACACCACGACCGTTCCGGACGCGCGCTTTACCGTCGTCGCCGCGCGTGGCGGCGACGACATCTGGATTGAGATTCGACGCCACCGAAAGACGGACGAACCCGAGCCCGTGAAGGTGTCCGAGCCCGTGGCGGTGGTGGAAGTTGAACCCGAGCCGGAACCGCATCCGGCCATTGTGCTTCCGCTGTCGCGCAGCCAGGTGCGCGACCAGGTGCGCGCCGAGCAGGCTGCCAGGTTTTCGCAGCCGTTACACTCCGCCGGCATCAATCGCCTGCTGCGGATCGCGGCGGCGCGAGGTGCATCAACTCTTTATTTGACATCGCAAGCGCGGCCGTCGATCCGTGTCGATGGCGAAATCAGCCCGATCGAGGGCGAGCCCGTGTTGAGCGAGCCGGACGTCGAGGCCTTGATGCTCGATCTGATGCCCGAGCGCAATCGCGAGACGCTCCGCAGCCAGGCGGGCACCGAATGGATTTGCGATGTGCCAGACGTCGGCCGCATCCGATGCGTCACGTTCCGCGATCATCGGGGCGCGGGCGGCATCTTCCGGATGATTCCGGCGCGCGCCATTTCCGCCGAGCAGCTCGGATTGTCGCGCGAGATTCAGGGATTGTGCGCCGAAGCCAACGGCCTTGTGCTCGTGACCGGCCCCCGATCGAGCGGCAAATCGACGTTGATTTCGGCGTTCGTCGATCTGATCAATCGCACGCGCAGCGACCACGTGATTACGCTCGAGCACCAGATCAAGTTCGTCCACGAGATTCGCGGATCCCTCGTCAGTCAGCGGGAAGTCCGCGGCGACAACAGCGAGTGGATGGCGGTGGCGCGCGCGGCGCTGCGGGAAAACCCGGACGTGCTGGTCATCGAGGACTTTCGCTCGCCGGAGATCGTGACGCTTGCGCTCGAGGCGGCGCAGTCAGGCCACCTGGTCATCGGTGCGCTGACGGCCCACACGACGACCGAAGCGATCGATCGCATCATCGACCAGACGCCACCCGACCGGCGGCCAAAAATTCAGCTCGGACTGGCCGAGGCGCTGCGAGGCGTCGTCGCCCAGGTGCTGCTGCGCAAGACCGGAGGAGGCCGTGTGGCGGCCCGCGAAGTGTTGCTGAATACGGCGGCGGTGGCGAACGTCATTGCGGAAGGCAAGACGTCACAACTGCCCATGGCCATCGACAACGGACGGCGTCACGGGATGGTCGCGCTGAACGACGCGCTGGTGGCTTTCGTGCAGAGCGGCATCGTCGATTCGCGTGAAGCGTACCGCCTGGCCGCCGATCAGCCCGGCTTTCTCGCGATGCTCAAACGCCAGGGAATCGATACATCGTTCGTCGAACGACTGGCTTAGTGATACTGGACATTGAAGATTGAAGATTGGAATATTGCGACATTACGTAATGATCCAGTCTTCAATTTTCAGTCTTCAATTCTCAACGCCCAGGTTCAATCAGCGTTCCACGAAGGGCCCGATCTCTTCCAGCAGTGCTTGAAGCACATCTTCCTCAGACAGTTTTTCCGCCGGTGTCTGTTCCCTTATAGGGCGCTCGTGCTGGACCACGCGCCGTCCACGGGTGCGCGTGACACGCAGCACGACAATCGGCTCTGGTTGCGCTGCATCGAGGGCGAACTCGACAAAATCGTCCCCAGATTTCGCCGACGACAGCCGCACGCCGCCGCTCGGCGTGAAGACGGTGAACTGATAGCCTTCGGCGCGCAGGGCGTTGGCCAGCATGTGCGCGAGCGGGCCGGCTTTGTCTTCGAGGAATTGCGCGTAGGCCGCTTGCGCGGCATCGATCGTAACGCGGCGTTCGGCGGCGCCGCGGCGGGTTTTCTCAATCGCGGCGCGCAGACGTTTTCTTAGTTCGGAAATTTCGATCTCCACAGGCTTCGGCATCGGATACATTCTATGGGCGATATACTGGTTCCCCCAGCACAAATGGCTGATCTGCTCGACGTAGCGCGGATTCCGGCGGGCGAATTCCTCATGGGCGCCGAAGATGGCGAGGAAGACGAGCGCCCGGCTCATAGCGCCTACCTGGACGAGTTCTGCATCGGCACGCATCCGGTCACCAACGAGGAGTTCGCGCGCTTCGTGCAGGAGACCGGGCATCCAGCGCCGTCCATTCGTTCGCTCCCGGCGATCGTGTCGCCGCCGCTCGAAGCCGATTTTCGCGCGCGTGCCGCCGCGTACTTCTGGACCGGGAGCACGCCGCCTCAGGGACACGAGCAGCATCCGGTCACGCTTGTGGGATTCGAAGACGCGCAGGTGTACTGCCGATGGCTTGCGAGCAAGACCAACAAGCCGGTGCGGCTCCCCACCGAGGCCGAATGGGAAAAAGCGGCCCGCGGCGGGCTGGAAGGCCAGAAATTCCCGTGGGGCAACACGCTTGACTCGACGTTCGCGCATTTCCTTCCGCGCCCGGATGTGAAGGCCGAGCACGGCACGGCGCCAGTCGGCAGTTATCCGCCAAACGGTTTCAAGCTGCACGACATGGCCGGCAACGTCTGGGAATGGGTGTCCGACTGGTACGGCGCGAAATACTACGCGCGCGCTCAGTATCTGAATCCCCAAGGCCCGGAGAGCGGCCTCATGCGCCTGGTCCGCGGCGGCGCCTGGGTCAACGCCGATGGCCGCTATCTCCGCTGCGCGTGCAGGCACCAGGTACCGCCCGACAGCTACGCGTACAGCATCGGCTTCCGCGTCGCCTATTCGTTGCGATGAAGGCGATGCAGGCGACGGAAATAGCGCGCGCGCGCCGCGTGCTGATGCGACGCGATCCGGTCTTGCGCAGCATCATCGTGCGCTGCGGCCCGTGCGGGATCACGACCGGCCGGGAGGCCGACATTTTCTGCGGCCTGGTTGAATCGATTGTTTCCCAGCAACTCTCCACCAAGGCGGCGGCGACCATCTACGGTCGTCTTCGAGCACTGATGCCGGAGGGCGGAAAGCCGACGCCTGAGGCCTTCGTACCGTTGTCAGACGAAGCCCTGCGCGCGGTGGGGCTGAGCCGGCAGAAAGCAAGCTACTTGCGGGATCTCAGTCAGCGCGTGCTCGACGGGTCGTTGAAGACCGACGCCTTCGCGACACTCGCCGACGACGACGTGATCGCGCAACTGACGCAAATAAAAGGCATCGGCCGATGGACGGCCGATATGATCCTGATTTTCAGGCTTGCGAGACCTGATGTCCTGCCGGTCGGAGATCTTGGTATCGTGAAGGCAGTTCAGAAGGCTTACGGTCTGCGAAAGACGCCGGATGCCAACCGTCTGCTGAAAATCGGCGAACCGTGGCGGCCCTATCGCTCGATCGCATCGTGGTACTTGTGGCGGAGTCTCGAAAATAAACCTGCTTGAGGAAACTCTATGAAGCGAACAGTTCGCCCCGGAGTGGTGCTTGCCCTGGTCTGTATGGCAGTTCTGACGGTTCTCGCGCAGAACCGGCCGGCCGATATTCCCAAACCCGCCGATATTCCCAAACTGGAGTTCGAAAAGTACTCGTTGCCGAACGGGCTCGAGGTGATTCTTTCTGAAGATCATCGCCTGCCGATGGTCGGTGTGGATCTCTGGTATCACGTGGGCCCGGCCTACGAGGCGCCGGGTCGCACCGGCTTCGCGCATCTCTTCGAGCACATGATGTTCCAGGGTTCCAAGCACGTGCCGGGCGACTCGCACTTCCGGCTGCTCGAGGGCGCGGGTGGAACCGGTCTGAACGGCACGACGGGTTTCGATCGGACGAACTATTTTGAAACCGTGCCGGCGCATCAGCTCGAGCTGGCGCTCTGGCTCGAGTCCGATCGCATGGGTTTCCTGCTCGATGAGGTCGATCAGGAGAAGCTCACGAACCAGCAGGACGTCGTTCGAAACGAGCGGCGGCAAAGCACCGAGAACACGCCGTACGGAATCGTCGAAGAGGCGATGTTCCAGGCGATCTTTCCGCAGGGCCACCCATACCACGGCGTCGTGATCGGGTCGCATGCCGACATCCAGGCGGCCAAACTCGAAGATGTCCGCGCGTTCTTCAAGCAGTACTACGCGCCGAACAACGCAAGCCTGGCGATAGCGGGCGACTTTGACAAAGCGGCGACGAAGAAACTGGTCGAGAAATATTTCGGTTCGCTGAAGCGAGGACCGGCGATTCCTGCCGTGAAGGTCCAGACAGCGCCGATCACCGCCGAGCGCCGCCTCGTGGTGCAGGACAACGTGCAGCTGCCGCGCGTGTACATGGGATGGATTACGCCGGCGTTCTATAAGGACGGCGACGCCGAAGGCGACATCACGGGCAGCATCCTCGGAGGAGGCGCATCGAGCCGTCTCTACAAGAAGCTCGTCTACGAGAAGCAGCTCGCACAGAACGTACAGGCTTACCAGTATTCGCTGATGCTCGGATCGGTATTCACGATTGAAGCCACGGCGCGGCCCGGGCACACTGCGCAGGAAATCGAGGCGGCGGTCGAGGAGGAGCTCGATCGCCTGCGCACCGAAGCGCCGTCGGTGTCGGAAGTGCAGCGAGCACAGAATGTGTCGGAGACGCAGACCATGAAAGGGCTGCAGAACTTCGGCGGCTTTGGCGGTGTGGCAGACACCCTGAATCAATACAACCACTACCTGGGCACTCCCGACTACCTGACGCAGGACATCATGCGGCATCGCAACGTGACGCCCGCCGCAGTGCAGGCGTTTGCGCAGAAGTACCTTCAGCGGAACAATCGCGTCGTCGTGCACGGAGTGCCCGGCAAACAGGATCTTGGCCCCGAAGTGCCGAAAGACTCGGCGCAATCGGCTGCAGCGGCGCCGCCGGCCGATTCCCCGAACGCCGACGAACCGTGGCGAGCTACGCAGCCGAAGCCTGCCGCTCAGCGCGCGGCGCGGATTGCGGTTCCGCAGTCGTTCCAGATGGCAAACGGCTTGACGGTCATTCTCCTTCCTCAGACGACATCGCCCGTCGTGTCGGCGAGCCTCGTGCTGAAGACCGGGAACGACGCCAATCCGGTCGACAAGCCGGGCCTTGCAAGCTTCACGACGGCCGTGCTCGACCAGGGGACGACGACGCGCAATGCGTTGCAGCTGGCCGATGAAGTTGCGCAAATCGGCGCAACGTTGAATGCCTCGACGAGCACCGACGCATCGACGGTAACGGCATCCAGCCTGACACGGAACTTTCCCGCTGTTCTGACGCTGATGGCCGACGTGGCCCTCCGCCCGAGCTTTCCGCAAGCCGAGGTGGAGCGCATCCGCTCGGCGAGACTCGCCGACCTCGTCCAGCAGCGAAGCAATCCGACGGTGATCGCGGCCAACGTGACCGCTGCCACGCTGTATGGCCGCGAGCATCCGTACGGCTTCCCGGGACTCGGCACCGCCGATGCGATCAAGAAGATGACGCGCGACGATCTCCAGGCGTTCTGGAAACAGAACTTTGTGCCTGGTAATGCGGCGCTGGTCGTCGCTGGATCGATCACGATGCCGGAGCTGCGCAAAATCTCGGAGTCGGCGTTCGGTGCGTGGCCGCGAGGCACGGTGGCTCCTGCAAAACTTGCCGCGCCTGCAGCCACGAGCACCAGGCTCGTCATCGTCGATCGCCCGGGCTCTCCGCAGACACAGGTCAGAGTGGCGACGGTCGGCCTGGCGCGGTCGAATCCCGACTATGTGCCAGTGCGTGTGATGAACGCGCTGCTCGGGGGGTTGTTCTCGAGCCGCATCAACATGAACCTCCGCGAGGCGCACGGCTACACCTACGGCGCGAACTCGCAGTTCTCCTATTGGCGAAATCCGGGACCATTCGCCGTCGGTTCCGGTGTTCGCACCGATGTCACGGCCCCGGCCGTGCACGAAATGTTTGCCGAACTGAAGAGGATGGCCGAGACGCGCGCCACACCAGAAGAACTGGCCCTGGCGAAGGACGCGATTGCGCAGTCGGTGCCCGGCACGTTCGAAACCAGCGACCGCACGGTGGCGAGCCTTTCGACCTTGTTCACCTACGGCCTGCCGCTGAACTACTACTCCAACCTGTCCGAGCAGATCTCGGTTGTGGACGCCCAGGCTGTGCAGGATGCGGCGAAGAAGTATCTGGTGCAGGGCAAGTTCGTCGTCATTGCCGTGGGCGATCGGTCGAAAATTGGAGAGGCGCTGGAGAAGGAAATCGGCGCGCCGGCCGAGCTTCGCGATGCGGAAGGGCTTGCGGTGAAACCCTAGTCCTTGGGCCTTGGTCCTTCGTTCTTGGTCCGGACAAGGTATAATTCCGACTAGAACGGTCGTATATCAATTATGAGCGTGCAGGTGACCGATCGCGGCCTGAAGCCGGCTGATTCCGTGCTCGACCTCATCGGGAATACGCCGCTCATCCGGCTCCGCAAGTTCGAGGCTGGGCTGAGCGGGGTCGAGCTTTACGGGAAAGCGGAGTGGTTCAATCCTGGTGGGTCGGTGAAGGATCGGCCCGCCGCGAACATGGTGAGGGAAGGACTTCGCACGGGCGCGCTGCGTCCCGGGAAGACGCTCCTGGACGCAACGTCAGGCAACACGGGCATTGCCTACGCGATGATCGGCGCCAGGGAAGGGTTCCCCGTCAAATTGTGCGTGCCGTCGAATGTCACCATCGAACGTAAGCGGCTGCTTCACGCCTACGGCGCCGAGATGATCTTCACCGATCCGATGGACGGTTCCGACGGCGCCATTCGCGAAGCGAGGCGTCAGGTGTCGGCGAACCCCGATCGTTATTTTTATCCCGATCAGTACAACAACGATGCGAACTGGGGCGCGCACTACAAGACGACCGGCCCCGAGATTCTTGCGCAAACCGGTGGGCGCATCACGCACTTCGTGTCGGGACTCGGCACGAGCGGCACGTTCATGGGCACGGGACGCCGGTTGCGTGAAGTGAATCCGTCGATCAAGTTGATTTCGTTTCAGCCCGATTCGCCCTTGCACGGGCTCGAGGGGTTGAAGCACATGGAAACGGCGATCGTGCCTGGGATCTACGATCCTGGCTTGGCGGACGCGGACATGCGGGTCAGCACCGAGGACGCCTACACGATGGTTCGCCGGCTTGCCCGCGAAGAGGGCCTGTTGGTGGGCATTTCGGGGGGAGCGGCTTTGGCGGCCGCGCTGAACGTGGCGAGAAACGCTCCGAATGCGGTGATCGTGACCATCTTTCCGGACAGCGCCGACAAATACATGTCGGAGCGGTTCTGGCAACAATAAGTCCTTGGTCCTTGGTCCTTTGTCCTTTGTCCCGGACCAAGAACGAAGGACCAGGGACCAGGGACCTGTTGAACCGGGAGTCGAGTTGGAGCATCTAAGTTTAGAGGGGGGGATAGCCGATGCGATCCGCGCGCATGGCGTCGAGACGTATCCGAACGAGTGTTGCGGCGCGTTGATCGGCAGCGACGGCGTTGTCAGGCACGTGGCGCCGTTACCGAACACGACGGAGGAAGGGGCCAGGCGGCGGTTTTTGATCCGGCCGGCCGACTACAAGTTCGTTGAAGGGGAGGCGACGCGGCTGAACCAGGAGCTGCTCGGGTTCTATCATTCGCATCCCGATCACCCGGCGCGCCCGTCCCAGTACGATCTGGATCATGCGTTTCCGTTTTTCTGGTATGTGATTGTGTCTATTCAACAGGCCCAGCCCGAGAAGATGACAGTCTGGCAGCTGGCCGACGATCGTTCGCAGTTCCGCGAAGCATCTCTGGCAGGTGTATAAGGCATCATGGCGAACAAGATTCTGATTCCCACTCCGCTCCGGCCGTTCACCGGCAAGCAGGACGCCGTCGAAGTGGACGGTGCGACCATCGGCGAGCTGCTCGCCAACCTGACGACGAAGTACGAAGGGCTGAAGCCGCATCTTTACAACGAGCAGGGCAAGCTGCGCAGCTTCGTCAACGTCTACTTGAACGACGAAGACATCCGCTACCTCGAGAAAGAGAAGACGCCGGTGAAGGCGGGCGACACCATCAGCATCATTCCATCGGTGGCGGGCGGTGCGCCCACGGGAACGGTTGAGGCAGCCGCGCTCACCAACGACGAGGTGAAGCGGTACTCGCGACATCTCATCATGCCGGAGGTCGGCGTCGAGGGGCAGCTGAAGCTGAAAGCGGGCAGTGTGCTCTGCATCGGCGCAGGCGGGCTCGGATCGCCCGCCGCGCTGTATCTGGCGGCGGCCGGCGTTGGTCGCATCGGTATCGTCGACTTCGATGTCGTCGATTTCAGCAACCTGCAGCGACAGGTCATCCATAGCACGCCCGATGTCGGGCGCTCGAAGCTCGCGTCCGCGAAGGATCGCCTGCTCGCGCTGAATCCGCTCATCGAGATCGACACCTACGAAACCGCGTTGTCGTCGAAGAACGCGCTCGACTTGTTCAAGCCGTACGACATCATCCTCGACGGCACCGACAATTTTCCCACGCGCTATCTGGTGAACGATGCGTGCGTCATTCTCGGCAAGCCGAACACCTACGGCAGCATCTTCCGGTTCGAAGGACAGGCTTCGGTCTTCGCCACCAAGAACGGGCCGTGCTATCGCTGCCTGTATCCAGAGCCACCGCCTCCTGGTCTTGTGCCGAGCTGCGCGGAAGGCGGCGTGCTCGGAGTGTTACCCGGCGTGATCGGCACGATTCAAGCAACCGAAGCCGTGAAGCTGATCATGGGCATCGGCGAGCCGCTCATCGGCCGCTTCCTGATTTACGACGCGCTCCGGATGAAATTCCGCGAGCTGAAGCTGAAGAAGGATCCCGATTGCCCGGTGTGCGGCACGCACCCGACGGTGACCGAACTGATCGACTACGAGCAGTTTTGCGGGGTTGCGCCCGTATCGGAGCCTGCGATGAGCGCACAGGAAAGCAACGAAACCGAGATCGACGTCAGAGAGCTGAAGCGCAAGATGGACGCGAAGGAAGATTTCTACCTGCTCGATGTGCGCGAACCGAACGAGTTCAAAATCGGCCGGATTCCTGGATCGACGCTGATTCCGCTTGGCGAAATACCGCAGCGTTATCAGGAAATCCCGAAAGACAAGGAAATCGTCGTCCAGTGCAAGATGGGCGGCCGCAGCGCGAAGGCTGCGGCATTCCTTCGGCAGCAGGGGTTCAAGAGCGTGAAGAACCTGAAGGGCGGTATTCTCGACTGGTCCGACAAGATTGATCCGAGCGTTCCGAAGTATTAGACTGTAAGTACCGAGTATTCAATATGTTGAGGCTGTCGAAGAAGGCCGATTACGCGCTGATCGCGATGAAACACCTGGCGCTCCGGCCGGAGCAGGCGGCGTCGAGTGCGCGCGAAATCGCCGAGCAGTACGACATCCCGATCGAGTTGATGGCGAAGGTCCTTCAACGCCTGGCGCGCGAGGGCCTGCTGGCGTCGCACCAGGGCACGCGCGGCGGCTACCACCTGAGCCGTCCACCATCGGCGATTTCGCTGGCCGACGTCATCCAGGCCGTCGACGGACCCCTCACCGTGACCGCCTGTTCGACGGAAGAAGAAAACTGCGAGCAGTACTCCAAGTGCAGCGTGCGAGATCCGCTTTGGAAGATCCGCGAACGGATTCTCGTCGCGCTGCAGGGCTGTTCGATCACCGAGTTGGCGGCCGACACCAACGCGCCGGTGCCTGTGACGCTTACGCGGTCTGCAGTACTCCACACCTAAGTCATCAGTAGTAAGTTATCAGTTCTCAGTAGGAACACTCGTCTCTCCTGAAAACTGAATACTGACAACTGACAACTGACAACTGAAAACTGACGAGTCCACATGCCTCCCATCTACATGGATTCGCACGCCACGACCCCCGTGGATCCCCGTGTGCTCGAGGCCATGCTCCCGTTTTTCACCGAGCATTTCGGCAACGCATCGAGCCGCAATCATCCGTTTGGGTGGAAGGCAGGCAAGGCCGTCGAAACAGCACGGGAGCAGATCGCCCCGCTGATCGGCGCGCGCTTCCGCGACGTCGTCTTTACGAGCGGAGCCACCGAATCGAACAATCTTGCGATTAAGGGGGCGGCGGCGCGCGCGCCTGAAGGACGCCGGCACGTGGTGACCCTTGCGACGGAGCATCGATCGGTGCTCGATCCATGCCGGTCACTCGAACAGGGCGGGTTCCGCGTCACGTACCTCGGCGTTCGGCCGGATGGCCTCGTCGACCTCGGCGAGCTCGAGGCGGCGGTCACCGACGGGACGCTGCTCGTGAGCGTAATGGCGGCCAACAACGAGATTGGCGTCCTGCAGCCGTTGAAAGAGATTGGACGCATCGCGAAATCTCGAGGTGCCCTGTTTCATTGCGATGCCGCGCAGGCGGCAGGGACTGTGCCGATTGACGCCCGCGCGCTGGAACTCGACCTTGTGTCATTGAGCGCGCACAAGATCTACGGGCCGAAGGGCGTCGGCGTGTTGTACGTGGCGAAAAACGTCCACCTCGAGCCGCTCGTCGATGGCGGCGGACACGAGCGCGGTTTCAGATCCGGCACGCTCGACGTGCCAGGGATTGTCGGCTTTGGAGCGGCGGCGGAGATCTGCCGTCACACTTCTGCCGAGGAGACAAGACGCCTGCGTGCGCTGCGCGATCGGCTGTGGAATGGCTTGCGAAGCGATCGCGTTCATGCGAACGGATCGATGGAGCACCGGCTGCCGCAGAATCTGAACGTCCGCGTCGATGGCGCACACGGCGACGAATTATTGAAATCGCTTGCCAGCGAGGTGGCGATTTCGTCTGGTGCGGCATGCGCAACGACGAGCGCGGAACCCTCGCATGTGTTGAAGGCGCTCGGGTTGAGCGACGCCCAGGCCCGGGCATCCCTCAGGTTCGGCCTTGGGCGACACAACACGGAGGCCGAAGTCGACAGGGTCATCGAGTTGGTGAGGTGTAGAGTGGGATCATGAAGTGGTTCGGGGTCGCGCTCGCGGACAGACCGGAGACGAAGACGTCCGGGTTTGAAGATTCAGGAAAGCATTGAGGTTGTCGTTGCTTCAGCGTCTCGCCGACAAGACTGCGAAGACCGACAGCAAGACGGCCGAATAGACTATCTTATTGGGCTGATGCGGTCCTACTACATCGCAGCCGCCGCAGGCGTGCTGCTCATCGTCAGCGCGTTCCTTCCGTGGATGTCGGTCGGCGAGGAATCGGTTGGCGGCGTGCCCGATCCCGCAGGTCTCTGGATTCTTGGTCTTGGGGTCGTTGCCGTGCTGCTTGCCGGCCTCAGCATCTGGACGCGCAAGAATTCGCGTCACCCGCTTCTGCTGGTCGGCCTGACGTCGTTCGCCATCATGTTTCTCGGCTACCAGTGGATGTCGCGCGCGGTGCGCGATACCGCGTGGGCGCGCGCGCAGGCGCGTGCCATCGTTGAAGGAATTCCTGCCGCCGCGGTTCCCAAAACAACCATCGGCTTCGGCATCTATCTCGGCCTTGTCGCCGCCGTCGTTCTCGTCGCATTCGGTTTGACGATCGTGATCAGAAAAGTGCCCAGCCCCTACGCCGTTCCTGATGACGATGACTAACGAAAGGTCCTTGGTCCTTTGTCCCTTGTCCTTGGTCCCAGACCAACGACTAACGACTGAGACTCACGACTGGGACCAACGACCAACGACTAAAGACTAACGACCAAAAGTATGCTGATCACCGTTGCCCACAGCCCCGACTCCGACGACGCCTTCATGTTTTATGGCTTTGCCAGTGGAGGCGTCGAGACATACGGCATTCAAGTCGAGCACCTTCTCGCCGACATCGAGACGCTGAATCGAGCAGCGTTCGACGGCAAGTACGAAGTGACAGCCGTGTCCTTCCACGCCTACGCGCATCTCACGGACAAGTATCTTCTCCTGAGCCACGGCGCGAGCATGGGCGATAAGTACGGTCCTGTGGTCGTCGCCAAGGCCGACGGCCCTCGTACGCTCGAGAATGTGGTCGTCGCCGTTCCGGGGTTGCTGACCACCGCGTACCTTGCGTTGAAGCTGTTTGCGCCGAACGTCGAGGTGAAGGTCATGCCGTTCGATCAGATTCAGCAGGCGGTGCACGACGGAACGGTTGCCGCCGGCTTGTTGATTCACGAAGGGCAGTTGACGTACGAGAGCGAAGGTCTCCGTAAGATCGTCGATCTGGGCGAGTGGTGGGCCGAGAAGACCGGTGGGCTTCCGCTGCCGCTTGGCGGCAACGTGATTCGGCGGGATTTGGGGATGGACAACGTTGCGAAGATTTCCAGGATGCTGCACGACAGTATCGCCTACGCGCTGTCGCATCGCGAGGAAGCGCTCGACTACGCGATGCAGTACGGTCGAGGCCTGGATCGCAAGAAGGCGGATCGGTTCGTCGGGATGTATGTGAACGAGCTCACGCTGGACTACGGCGATCGCGGGCGCAAGGCCGTGCAGTTGCTGATGGACGAGGCCTACGACAGACGCTTGATCCCGTCGAAAGTCCTTGTTGAGTGGGCACCGCTGGCCACCAGCGCGAGACGCGCGTGAATCTGTCGTACCCCTTCGGTGAGCGCTGCCGGTCCTGGCTGCAGAATGTAGGTTGAAGGAATTTCGTAGATATGACCGTCGCGGACGGCGGCCACGCCACCCCATCCCGCACGCGATGAAATAGTCGACGCCTTCATTTTCTTTCCGCACCACGACACCAGAATGGCCTCGGGGTTGCGCCGCGCGACCTCGTCGGCCTGAACGATGCGGTCTTTGCCCAGCCGCTTGTCATTCAACTCGGGAAATACTGGAACGCCTCCGGCTATGTCCACGAGTTCTTCAACCCATCGAATCCCGGAAATCAACGGATCCGGCCATTCCTCAAAGAACACCCGTGGTCGGCTGGGGAAGAGTCGAGCGGCGGCTCGAATGTCCTCAAGGCCCGCCTCAAGACTGGCGGCCAGAGCTTGCCCTTTTGCTTCGCAGCCGACGAGGCCGGCGAGCGTCCGGATCATTTGCAGAATCTCCGCGATCGACCGTTGGTTGAACGCGCAAACCGGCAGCCCGCGTCGAATCAACTCGGAGGCGATATCGGCCTGAAGGTCTGAAAACGTCAGGATGAGGTCGGGCTCGAGCGCCTCGATCTTGTCGAAGCGGGCCGAGATGAACGACGAAACCTTCGGCTTCCGTCTCGCCTCCGCAGGCCGAAGTGTATAACCGGAAATACCGACGACGCGGTCACCCTCGCCCAGCAAGTACAACGTCTCGGTTGTTTCTTCGGTCAGACAGACGATGCGCGAGGGATATCGACTCACGCCGGAAGGATGTCCGCAAAGACGAAGCCATCGCGGTCGACGACCTCGCCAGGCATGACGGAAACCTGATGAGCGAACATCGGTCCGTCGTACGCGAACGAGTGAAACTCACCCCGTTCGCCGCACGGATCGATGCCGGACGGAAGGTCGGCCAGCAGCGTGCGGTCGAACTGGCGGCCCGCAAACGATCGATCGATGGTTTTCGGATTGACGCAGGTGAGCACGGCACGCAGGCCGCCGGCGATCATCTCGCCGGCCAACCGATCCGTCGGGATTCCCCAGATCGGGAAAATCGGCGTCAGCCCGGTACCGGCCAGGCGATCTTCCCGGTAGCGCCGCACATCTTCTAGGAACAGGTCGCCGAACGCGACGTGCGTGAAGCCCTCGGCGACGGCTCTTGCGACCGCGACGCGCATGCGCGATTCGTAGTCCTCGTTCGAGCAGGGCCACGGCAGAGGAACCGTCCACAAGGGGATGCCGGCGGCGCGAGCCTGCGCCTCGACCAGCGTTCGCCTGACGGCATGCATCGCCACGCGATCGAACGCCTCGTTCATCGTCGTCAAGAGCGCGCCAATTTCGATGCTGGTGTCCTGCTTCAGCACGTGCAGCATCCACGCGCTGTCCTTGCCTGAACTCCACGAGACGAGCGCTCTCATTTGAAGGCCTCGGGGTGCAGGGCTTCGGCAATTCTGCGGATCGCCAAAGCCACGCGCGGTCCTGGGTTCATCATTTCGTCGCCGCGAATCTGATAGATCCGGTGCGTGCGAACGGCTGGAATCGAAGCAAGGGCGTCCCATGCGCTCAGGTTCCGCTCCCTGGAGCTGGCAGTGTCGATGCCGATTTCTACGATCGCGTCCGGTGCCCGCGTAAGCACCACTTCGGTCGTTGCCTGCACGCTCTGGCGCCTCACATCGGCAAAAACGTTAAGGCCGCCAGCCGTCTCGAGCATGTCGTGCAGAAATCCGAGGCCACCGCTCGCGTAAACGCCACGGAGCGTCTCGGCGTCCCGGCCGAATACGAGCAGGGTCCGCGGCCGCGGCTTGCCGGCAACGCGCTGCCGGGTCGAGGCGATGTCGTCCTCGATGCGGCGTGCGAGTTCCCCTCCGGCACGTTCGCTCCCAACTCTTGCGCCGATTGTGCGGATGGTCCCGGTGATGTCGGCCAGACCCGAGTGTTGGTACAGATAGATCGGGATCCGCGCGCGCTCCATTTGTGTGCGGAGGTCGGTCTGCGTCGCGTAGACGACGACGAGGTCTGGTTTCAGCGAGAGGATGCGCTCGACATCCGGATCGATCAGTCCTCCAACCTTTGTGCGTGTCTGCGCTTCCGGCGGGTATCGATCGAAATTGCCGACGCCGATCACGCGAGGTCCGGCGCCGATGGCGAACAGCATCTCGGTGACGGATGGAATGAGCGAAATGATCCGCTGAGGCACTGCCGGCGCCTGGGCCGACGGCGCACCGCAGAGACAGAGCAGGAAAATACCGATGATGGCTAGCGGTTTCTGATGAGAAGCCATAGGAAAAACGGCCCGCCGATGATGGCCGTGACCACACCGACCGGGACCTCCAGCGGCGAAAGCACGGTGCGAGAAATAGTGTCGCATGCGATGAGAAACGCGGCCCCGCCGAACACCGAAGCGGGCAGCACAAGCCGATGATCGGCGCCTACGAGGAGGCGCACCAGATGGGGGACGACGATGCCGATGAATCCAACCGGGCCCCCAAGCGAGACGGCGGCGCCGGTTGCCAGCGAGGCGCTCAGGAACGCGAGGCGCTGCGTGCGGTGCACGTCGACGCCTCGGCTGGCGGCGCTTTCGTCGCTGATCGACAGCAGATTCATCGATCGCGGCAGTACAGCAAACGCCGCGAATGAAAGGGCAAGAGGAGGAACGGCCGCCACGAGCGGTGCGTAGCTGCTGACGTCGAGGTCGCCCATCAACCAGCGAACCGTGCGAAACGTCTGCGCCTGATCGGCAAGAAACTGCACGAAGATGATGAGCGCCGAGAAGAAGGAATTCAGTGTGACGCCCGCCAGCAGCAGCACGCTCGTCGACAACCCCTGACGTCGTGCGCGGGCGAGTGCATAGACGATGGCCACGGCCCCGAGCGATCCGGCAAAGCTGGCGATTGGCACGGCCGAAAAGCCCGCGATGCCCGATGGCAGATCGAATGTCAGCGCCAGCATGGCACCGAGCGCGGCTCCCGCCGAGACCCCGAGCGTGAACGGAGTGGCCAGCGGATTTCTGAGCAGCGCCTGAAAGACCACGCCAGATGCTGCGAGCGCCGCGCCCACCATGGCACCGGCAAGTACCCGCGGCAGCCGCGCCACGAAGAAGATTTGCGCGTCGATATTGTCGGCAAACGGGATCGACGGATCGAACACGCGCCGGAAGTCGATCGTCGTCGAGCCGACGAAGGGTGCGGCCAGGCAGACGATGAGAGCGCCGGCGCCGAATCCCAGCCAGGTGATCGCGATGCGCCGGCGGATGCTCGTCACGGCGACAGGCGATCTACCCGTGCCAGCGGAACGACCGTCCGCAGGCCGGTTTTTGCGTGGACCTCGATGTCAACATCGACACCGTATAGCTGCCGAATCAATGCTGGCTGGAGCATCTGCTCGGCGGATCCGGCCGCCAGCACGCGTCCCCGGTCGAGCAGGATCAAGTTGCGGCAAAGCCCGGCGGCGAGATTCAGATCGTGCGTCGATACGACGATGGTGAGCTGGCGCTGCTGGTTCAGCTGCATCAGAATCGATCTGATCTCGAGCTGATACGCCAGATCGAGCGATGCTGTCGGCTCGTCGAGCAACAGCGCCTCGGTTCCGTCGGTTTGGGTGCGATCGCGTGCATTGAATTGCGCCAGAGCACCTGCGATGACGACCCGTTGCTTTTCGCCGCCCGATAGCGTGTTGAAGAAGCGCGACTCGAGGTGCAGGGTGCCCGTGGCGCTCAGGGCCTCGCGTGCGACGGCGAGATCGTCAGGTCCCTCGATTTCGAACGACCGAAGATGCGGATATCTCCCCATGACTGCCATCTCGAGCACGGTGTAGTCGAACGCGAGCTGCGTTTCCTGTGGAACGACGGCGATGCGCCTTGCGGCGACAGTTCGCCCGAGGGTTTGCAGATTTGTGCCGTCGAGCGTGACGTGGCCGCTCCACGGTTTCAGCAACCCGGCGAGCAGGCGCAGCAGGGTCGTTTTGCCCGATCCGTTCGGCCCAAGGATGCCGACGAGGCCGCCGCGATCGATGGCGACGCGCACGTCGTTTAGTACTGGCTGCGTCGGCTCGTACCCGAATGAGAGCCCATCCGCCAGAATACCGGGGTCTGACCCTATGACGTTTTTTGTC
>JAMQPK010000053.1 GCA_023717525.1 Vicinamibacterales bacterium
TGCCTCTGCATCCTTCAGCGAGCCGATCGCGCGGGCCGCGGGACGCGGCGGATTGGCCGAACGAACCAACGGCCTCACCCAAGTGGGAATGGCAAATCCACAAGTGCCACTGTAATTGTTGAAGGTCACCGGCGAGAGCACCACCGGCACTGCCGACGAGGACGCTGCGGCGCGGGACAATCGCACGCCGGCGAGATCCGAACAGATCATGTCGAAAAGGGTCTGGTGGAACAGGAAGCGCGCGCCGGATGCAATGTCCGTGGCCGATGCGATGATCATGGGCCCGTCACCGCGTTCGAGGTCACGGAACGTGGCTCCATTGAAAAGTATCTCGTCGTATAGCTCGGCAGCTAGTTCGGAACGACCCCATCCCGTCCCTGACAACCTTCCCCAGTTGAGCGGACTGAGCACGCGGGCGATGATTTCGCCCTGCACATCGCGTTTCAGGAAGCGTTGCTCGTAGTCCGCGAACAGCTTCTCGCCATAAAGGCCATAGGCGAGTGCCGTGAAGCTGCCGCCGGACACGCCAGTAATCACATCTATCTCGTCCAGCAGCCGGACCTTCCTGCCTTTCGAATCGACCACTTCCGTGCGCCGGAGAAACTCCAGCACGCCATAGGAAAACGCAGCCGCTCGCGTCCCTCCGCCGGAGAAGGCGAGGACGATCAGGTCATCCTTGTCGTTCATGCGAGCCTGCCGCGCCTCGAACCGGTATCCCGAGTTCGGGTCGACATGAGTGATTGGAGGGTTGATCGGGCGTGTCGCACAGCCGCCGAGCACGAGGATTGCGGCTGCGATCAACAGCGAGGGCGCGCGTGATGGAGTCATGCGGCGACGATGAATCCGAGCGTTGCTAACCACGAGGTCTTACGCCCGATCCGGCACGTGCACGAGGAACACCGGCATATCCGGGAGCCCTTTGATAAACGTCCCCTTCTTCTTTCCATTGATCGAGAAGCGCCGGACCCGCTGGTCGAACCGCTCGGCCACGTAGAGATCGCCGTCCGGGCCGATTGCAAAGCCAGAGGGGGCTTTGAGCTTGCCGTCGATCACAACGCGCGCCTTGAGCTTGCCGCGCGGGGCCACTTTGGGGATGTCGCAGGCGAGGATGCTGCCGGTGCCGGCAGCGCCGATGTAGAGCGTGTCGCCGTGCAGCAAGAGGTGCACGGGTTTCGCGAGCTTCTTCCCCTTGATGCGCGCCACGAGCCGCCCTGTATTCAGTTCGTAGATCTTGACGACGTTCCCCGCTTCGCCCGCCACGTAGAGATGCTTGCGATGCACGACGATGGCGCGCACGGAGTGCCGTGGCCTGCCGTGCACGTCGAGCACGACCCTGAGGCCCTGCGGCGACGGGACATCTAGCGGCGGGCGGTCGCCAGCTTCGGGAAGCCGGCCCACGCTGGAGGCGACGAGCGTGCCGGGGAGGAAGTTTCCGTTGGGAAAGCTCCTGCGGAGGTGTGAGGCCACCGGCGCGGGCTTGCGCGTCTTCGGCAGGATAGCCAGGACGGTGTTGGTGTCCTGGGAGGAGACGTACAGGCGCCCGTCGTCGCCGAGTTCTAGGTCGAACGGGTGGACCATCGCCGAAATGTGTTTGGTAGTCACCACCACATTGGCGAAATGGAACATGTCGCCGCGGCGGTGGTACCGGGCAATATGGCTGTCCTTGCGCCAGGCACTGGCACAGTAGAGATCGTCGCCGACCAGCGCGAAGCCGCGGGCGATGTGCAGCGGGTGCGCCTTGGGCGACGGGTCGAGGAGCAGCGGATGCGTCTTGCGGGGGGTGCCGTCATCCTCGAAGACGCCGATGTTATCGACGCCGTGCGTGCCTTCACCTCGATAACTGATCCACCACACGATTCGATCCTTCTACGGTTGCGTCCATTACCAAATGCATCGGTCGCACGAACTGCACCACTGCGGCGGTGCGAGGAAGCGGCGCCACCAGGTCGGATTACTTTTCCTCTTTGGGCGGGCTGCGCAAGTCGTAATCTATCTGCATCGTCCTGAGCCTGAGGATGCCATACAACACGGTGCCGCCCACGCCCAACACCAGCAGTCCGGTCAGTACTCTTTCCGTGACATAGGCGCCTTCGCGATTGGCGACGTAGCCGGCAATGATCAAGCCGAGTATTGCGATGTTGATGGCCCAGTTCACCGATTTGGAGACGACGAAGTGCAGCGTGCCATAACCTGCCAGCTGGTAGAGCATGAACGGCAGGATTGCCATCATGGGCAGCAGCTCGGAGGCGCCCAGCGAGACATTGACGGCGTCGGGTGCTCGAGCGTGCAGCAGCGTGCTGCTCGCAAGTTCATGGAATAACGGCGGCACGGCACAAAGGAAAGGCACCACTGCCAGCAGCTCGATCACCAGCGCCCC
>JAMQPK010000055.1 GCA_023717525.1 Vicinamibacterales bacterium
GATCCTCTCGGTGCGGCATCAGTCAACCGAGACGACGATCGCGAACGTGCCGAAATATGTGTACGACGCGAATGGCGAACGGACGAAGGCGACCAACGATCTGTATGTGCGCAGCGTTTCGACACGCCTGACGTATCAGGCCACCAAGAACTACAAGATCGCTGGATTTATCGACCGGTGGTGGCACAAGAAGGGGCACGCGATTGGCGCCGGCACCGACTATCGCGCGGGCGAGCAGCGGGATCCGCGCAACGCGCATCACGCAATCGGCAATCTGAAGTTGACGGCGCCTGTCACCAACAACTGGCTGTTCGAGGCCGGCTACTCGTTTGCCGAGTTCTACTGGAAGGGTGGACCGCCGACAGGCTCTCCCGCACAACTCGCCGAGGCAGATCTCTACACGGCCGCGTGGTACGCAACGGCGCAGACGGGCGACACCGCGTTGAACAAGAACTTCCCCGACAGATGCGCGTATGCCACCGGGTGCACGACCTGGAATACGACCCGCTTGCAGCGGCAGGAAAGTGTCCGCAACGTGGGCAAGGTGTCGGCGTCGTACGTGACCGGGTCGCACAATATCAAGGCCGGATTCGAGAATCAGTGGGGCCCTGGCCGTCAGCGGAAGAACACCCGCAACGGCCATCTCGTCGCCAACTACACGAACAATCTGGCGCAGACCGTCACGGTGTACAACAACCCCACGATCCAGCCGTCGTACGTCGCGTACGACGTCGGCCTTTTCGTGCAGGACAGCTGGGCCATCAAGCGTCTCACCTTCAACCCCGGCTTGCGCGTTGCCTGGATCGAGACAGGCATGCGGGCCAGCAGTATGGCGGCGGGACGCTTTGCACCGGCACGCTTTATCGAAGAAGAGAAGGGGCTCATCGACTTCGGCGCCGACTACTCGCCGCGTATCAGCGCGGTCTACGACCTCTTCGGCAACGGCCGCACGGCGCTGAAGTCGAGCTGGGCACGCTACTACCGCAACTACGACGGCGACATTGCGGCGGGTGCGTACGGCCGGGCCGGAGAACGCAGCGAAAGCCGCCAATGGTTCGACATGGACCTGATTCCCGGCACGAACAACCGAACCAACGCGGCTGTCGCCAATTGCTCGCTCGCTGGTGCCAGGATTCGTCCGACCGACTGCGACGGCGTCGCGCAGGACAACGAGATTGGCGTCAGCCCCAGCGGCGGACTGTTCGCGAATCCCGACCGGCCCGACCGCAAACCGCTGAACCTGCAACGCCAGTTCAACGACGAATTCACGGCGGGCGTGCAGCATCAGCTGATGAACCGGCTTGCGCTCGGCTTCATGTTCTACAAGCGGAAGGTCGATGCCCTTGCGGTGCAGGATCGAACCAACATCGGGCTGTCGGACTACTCGTCGTTCACGCTCCCGATGCCCGACGTGTCGAAGGATCCCGATGTGGCCGAGGTGATCGCCACGATTCCGCAGACCGTCACGGTCTACAACCTGAACCCGGCCAAGGCAACGGTGTTCAACGTCGGCCTGGTTGACCGCAGCGATACGCAGAACGTGACCCTCTATAACGGCTTCGAGGCGTCATTCTCGGCCAGGCTTCCCGGTGGAGCGATGGCCTTCGGCAGCTGGACCGCCGAACACGCGCTGCAACAATGGTGCGACACCAACGACAACCCGAATGGTCCGTTGTCGAGCGGTCAGTTCAGCCTCAGCGACGCCACGACTGGTCAGAACGCGGCACTGGGCGGTCAGTACTGCGATCAGACACAGTGGAACTATCCCCTGCGTCACGAGTTCAAGCTCGCCGGAAACTACGCGCTGCCGTACGGCCTCGATTTCGGCGCCATCCTGCAGAGCTACGCCGGCACCGAGCGCAGCATCGTCTGGAACCCCGCGGCGAACCTGTACCCGGGCGCACAACGAACCAACTCGGAAACGCTGGTGCTGAATCCTCCCGGATCGCTTTTCTGGGATCGCTACAACCAGTTCGACGTGAACTTCAAGAAGAACTTCCGGCACAACAGCAAGGTGCTCACGTTGCAAATCGACATCTTCAACGTGCTGAACGCCAATCCGATCCGCGCCGGCAACAACAACGTCGGAGCCAGCCTCGGCGACGCCACGACGATTCTGCTGGGCCGGTTCCCGCGATTGGCGTTGAACTACAAGTTCTAAACACGAAGGCACGACGAAGACACGAAGGCACGACGAAGACACGAAGGCACGAAGAAGACACGCAGGGCAGGAGGCGAAAGCCTCCTGCCCTTTTTTTCTGAGCACAGCCTTTCGCCTATACTCGGAGAGTGATCAAAAAGCTCGTCGTCGGTGCGGCGTGTCTAGCGCTGATCGCTGGGGCCATGGCCCTGGCCGGGTATCGCATCGTCCGAGACGGCAGTGGCGTGCCGCGCTTCCTGCATCGTACCGACTACTCGGCGCTCGAAGCCGACCGCGCCCGGCAGCACCAACAGAGCGCACCCGCGACTGACGTCCCGCCCATCCAGGCACCGGCGCCAGCTCCAACCGCGCAGATCGTCACCCCGCCGAGCCCTGCTGCCACAGTCACGCCATCAGGCTTCTGGCCGGATTTTCGTGGGCCCAATCGTGATGGCCGCTATGCCGAAACGTCTATCCGGACGACCTGGCCAACAGGCGGCTTGCCGCGGCTCTGGAAGCAGCCGGTCGGCGGCGGCTACGCCTCGTTCGTTGTCGCCAATGGCCGCGCCTTTACGATCGAACAGCGGCGCAATCAGGAGGTCGTCGCCGCATACGCCGTGACCACCGGCCGCGAGCTCTGGGCGCACGGCTGGGACGCTGAATTCCGGGAGTCATTGGGCGGAGACGGACCGCGCGCAACGCCGACGTTCCACGAAGGTCGCATCTACGCGCTGGGAGCTCTGGGCGAGCTGCAGGTGCTCGATGCTGGTACAGGCGCTTTGATCTGGAGACGCAACATCCTCAGCGACAACAACGCCCCGAATGTGAGCTGGGGGATGTCCGCATCGCCGCTGATCGTCGATGATAAGGTGATCGTCCTGCCCGGCGGACCGCGGGGGCAATCCGTTGTGGCGTACAACAAGACGACGGGAGCGCCGATCTGGAAGACGCTCGACGATCCCCAGGCCTACACATCGCCGATGCTGGTCACGGTCGCGGGCACTCGTCAGATTCTGGTCGTCTCGGGACGCCGTGCGATGGGACTCGCGATCGAAGACGGCAAGCTGCTCTGGGAGTATCCGTGGGCCACCGACATGGATATCAGCGTGGCACAGCCGCTGGTCATCGCCAGGGAGGGGCTCGACGACCGGGTGTTTCTCTCGGCGGGCTACGGTCACGGCGCTGCGGTCTTCGAAGTGAAACGCACGGGAGACAAGCTCGAAGCCCGAACGGTCTGGGAGAATCAGAGGATGAACAACAAGTTCTCCAGCTCGGTGCTGCACGACGGCTATATCTACGGCCTCGATGAGTCGATCCTCGCGTGTGTCGATGCAGCGACCGGAGACATGAAGTGGAAGGGCGGGCGATACGGATACGGCCAGATATTGCTTGCTGGCGATCACGTCATCGTGCTGACCGAGGAAGGAGAGCTCGCGCTCGTGAAAGCTTCGCCGGTGCGCCATGAAGAGCTGGGGAAGTTTTCAGCAATCGAAGGCAGGACGTGGAACTACCCGGTCATCGCCGGCGGACGCCTGCTGGTGCGCAACGCCGAAGAGATGGCAGCGTTCGATATCTCGCCGAAGTAGAGCTATCTCAGCACAGAGGGCACAGAGACACGGAGAGGCATTTTCTTCTACAAATCCGTGCATCTGGCGCTATCAAGAATTCAATACCAATCGACTTTGGATATCTACGCCTGGTGAGCAAACGGCGCAAGGATTGCACTGGCAACGTGCGTGGATCGCGAGACGCTCAACGGCCTCTCCCATCGGATCATTGGATCCGCGATTGAAGTGCATTCTGTCCTGGGCCCTGGCTTGCTCGAAAGTGTCTACCGCGCGTGCCTGCTCCGCGAACTATCTGGTTCCGGCTTGAAAGTCCTGGCAGAGCAGATCGTCCCGGTCATGTACAAGGAAGTATTGCTTGAAGGTGGCTATCGCCTTGATCTCATCGTCGAAGACCAGATTATTGTCGAGGTGAAATCGATCGAGAGAGAAGCGCCGGTTCACCGTGCGCAACTCCTCTCCTACCTGCGCCTCACGGGAAAGCCCCTCGGTCTTCTGATCAACTTCAATGTTCCGAAGCTCGTTCAAGGAGTGACACGACTCATCAATGGATACTGATTTTGTTCTTTTTGATCTATTCTTCTCCGTGCCTCTGTGCCCTCTGTGCTGAGATAGAAATAATCAGAAGATTGCCAGCGGGTTCACCGGCGAACCCGAACCCCCTTCCACGGGCAGCGGCCCGAACGTCACCATGAACTCGTAGCGCTTCAGCCGCCGGGCTGTTTCGGCGAGTTGCTCGAGATCGAGGTTCTCGACAATCCCCGCGCCAAGCCACACCAGCAGCGCCTGATGGATCGGATTCACCGGAATGCCCTGCTCCGCGCCCCAACCCGGCCGCGGTGCCCAGTCGATATTCATGTCGTGCCCCGCAAAAGAAATGTCGCGCTCCTTGAAGAACGGGATCGTGTCGGCGTAGTAGCCCGCGACCTGACCAGACCACGGGCCCATCGCCGCACGCCGCTTCCAGCGGCCAACGTACAAGAAGATGATGTCGCCGGGACCAACCTTCACGCCCGAACGCTTCTCCCACGCCTCGAGGTCGGCGCGCGTGATGGGTGTCCCCGGTTCGATCCAGTCCACGCCTTTCATCTGCGGCATGTCGTACAGGACGCCACGCGTCACGATGCCGTCGCGGCGCCCCATGATGCTGCCGTTCCTGCAGCCGCTCTCGGGAGTGATGTTGTCCTTCACTGAATAACCGTTGAACATCTGGTTATCCATGAAGAAATGACAGAACGCATCGGTGTGGCCGAGCGACAAGCCGTGATAACTCACCTGATAGGTGTCTGTCGTGTTGGTGGCGCTGATCGCATTGGTCGTGCGGTGGAACACCTGGGCGGCGCCGACGTCAGCGGCTTCCTGCTGCGGCACCGCATGAGCGAGTGACACGACGATACCGCTCGTGGCGAGCCTGACGGCACTTTGCACTTTCGCCGGCGTGATCAGATTCGCCGTGCCCTTCTGATCGTTTGGTCCCCAGCGTCCCCAGTTGCGCAACTCGGTGCGCCAGCGCAAATAGTCGGCCGGGGTCACCGTCGAGCCAACGGGCTTCTGCGTCGCTTGCTGGGAAAGCAATACAACGGCTGGAAGAAACAGGATACAGACCGCCAGAATCGTAAATCGCTGTCTCATCGGAGACTCCAAAGAAAAAAGGGCGACGGGTTTTTACTCCGTCGCCCGACCAACGACCAACGACGAACGACCAACGACTACGGCAGCGCGAACACGTACAGTTGCTGTCCCGACTGCGGAATCTTGATGTCCGGCAGAATCGCTGCCGGCACGTTGCGCGGACTGCCGCCGCCAAGGCCGGTCATCACGGCGATGTACTGCTTGCCGTCGATGCTGTAACTGACGGGAAATCCCTGCACAGAGGTGCCGAGCCGCGTCTCCCACAGCACGCTGCCATTGCGCACGTCGTGAATCCGAACGGTGCGGTTGATATCACCGACGAGCACCCACCCGCCAGCGGTCGACAGGGCCGCCGTCAAGTACGACGCACGCTGCTCGTACTTCCACACTTCGTTCAGCGTCTTCACGTCATAGGCGGCAAGCTTGCCCACCTTCTCGCCCGTCCCTGGCATGTGCTTGAACAGACGATCGCCGCCAGACCCTCCGCCCGTTCCAGAGAAGTCGACCTCACGCGCGGTGAAGTCCATGCACGACTGGCTCACGGGCGCGATGATAACGCCGGCGGGCTGGTTGTAGCTCATCGCTTGCCAGTTTTTTCCGCCTTCGGTGCTCGGGCACACGTTGATCGGCTTGTTCAGCTGCATCTCGAGGATGTCTGGACGATAGCTCGGCTGGCCAGTCTTCGGATCGAAGTGCTCCCAGACTGTCTGCTTCACCATCTCCTTATGAGCGATGTATTGGCCCGTGCGCCGATCGAGCTTCCAGAGCACGCCAGCCTTGCCCGCGCTGAACGATACCTTCTGGTCGCCGATGTCGACGAGCACACGCTCGAACACTTCATCCAGGTCGAACGACTCGCCTGGCGCATGCTGGTAGTACCACTTCAGCTCGCCGTTGTCCGGATTCAACGCGACGGTCGAATTGGCGTACAGCGTTTTGTCGTAAATCGATGTTCGACGGCTGAGGAAATTCCACGGCTTCGACTGCGCAACACCCCAGTACGTCAGATTCAGCTCGGGATCGTAGCTTCCGGCAATCCAGGTTTCGGCCCCACCGCGACGGTTCATCGGCAAGTTGCCCCAGGTCTCGCTGCCGGGCTGCCCTTCACGTGGATTCGTGTAGAACTTCCACGCGATCTTGCCGGTGGCCGTGTCGAACGCCGTGATGAAACAACCCTCGCCGGTATACCCGCCGCAGCCGGTGAGTCCCATCAGCACTTTGTCTTTGATGACGATTGTGCCGCTCGTCGAAGGATGGTTGCGCTCGGACGCAGGTGTGTCCCACAGAATCTGGCCATTGCGAGCGCTCAACGCGACCATGTGCGCGTTGCTGGTCGGCAGGAAAATCTTATCGTCGGCGATCGCAATGCTCCGGATGCCGCCGTAGCCTGGCGCCTGATCGGGCCCGACGCGCGTCTCCCAAATCAAATCGCCGGTTCTTCCGTCGAGCGCCTGGACGATATTGCTCGGGCTCGCGAGATAAATGACCCCGTTGTGCACAATCGGGGTCGTCTGGTTCGCGCCCGAGTCGTTCATCGCCCACGCCCACTGCAGCTGAAGATTCTTCACGTTGTCGCGCGTGATTTGATTCAACGGACTGTAGCTGTGACCCAGATAGTTGCGGCGGAAGATCAGCCAGTCGCCAGCCGGGGGGTTCCTCAACATTTCCTGAGTGACGGGCACGAAGTTCTTCACCTCGCCCACGACGCTGACCCCCCGCGTTACGTCCGTCGCGCCAAGGGCACGTCCCGCAGGCGTACCCGCGCCCTGAACAAGGGAGCCGGGGCCGCGTCCGCGAGCGCCGCCTCCGTCATCTCCCGCTGCGCCGCCTGCGCCACGTCCACCGCCGCCACGACCACCGCGGCCGCCTGCTTGCGCGCCGGCTGGAGGACCCTGCCCAGCAGGAAGCTGGTTGAACACGGTCGTCGTCGTCCGAGTGAGATCGCGCTGACCGACAGCCACGCCGTTTCGCGAAAGAATGTAGGCCGCAACATTGATCGTGCCCTGCTCGCCAAGCGCGCCAGGGTTGGTCGGCGGCATCGTGTCGAGGATGGTCTCGATCAGCTCGTTGACGGGCTTTGGCCCCCACTTCAGGCGAAACGTTCCTCCCGCCAACGCGGGGGCATCGCCCGATCCTTCGAAGTCGGCGCCGTGACAACCGGCACATTGAGTGCCGTAGGCCGCCTGACCTGCTTGAGCCTGCGCCGCCGTGTAGGCCCCCGTGGCTTGCTGGCCTCCGACGCGCGTTATCGTGAATGCAATAAACAAGGCGGCAACGAGAAGAAGAGACACTCCGAAACGCTTCATGGTCAATCTCCTGCTTGGCTATCGAGGTGGGTGCATCATACGCCGCCAGGCCTCTACCCGTCGAGAGTTTGGAGGTCGGCAAGCGCGCGGACGATGCGGTCGGGCCTGATGTCGGTGGCCGGCGGAAGCCCACGGCCGAACCGATCGATCCAGACGCCGGAAAGGCCCAGTTTCTGAGGCGCGACGACATCCCATTCAAGGTTGTCGCACCCCAATACCAGCGCGAGGTGCTCCGGATGGTTTCGAGCACGAGGGAAACATCCAGACCGTTCAGGTCCGAGGTGTTCGCCGCGCACGCGTCCCGCCAGCACCGATCGATGTTGCTGCTGTCGTCGAGAATTGTGTCGTCGAGATCGAGCAGGACACCGGCAGGCAGTCGAATCACCGTGGTTTTCGTCCGATGATGTCGAGCAGCGCCGGCCCTATCAACAATGATGTCTTCTGACGCGAGGCGGCCAGCCACTGCCTCCGTAATCTCGCCGCATCGAGCTTCGTGAACGGCGCAAAGTCCGTATACCGGTCGAGGACGCCGAGAAAATAGGTCGACAGCCAGGTCCATACGGCAGAGCCTGGCCGGCCGCTCTTCACGGTGAGCCCAATGTCTTCCACCGTCAACCCTGCGCGCCGATACATCTCGGGCAAGTACCCGCCGATGCTCGCGTGTCCGCCTTGGGATGCGAAGAACGCGAGATCGGCGAGCACGAGTCTCGTCCACTCTTCCGGCCGCGGCACCATCGCGAGCGTTTCGCGGTGGTAGTCCTGGATGGCGAGGACGCCTCCCGGCTTCAATGCACGAGCCAGCTTCTTCACGTGTGTTTCGGGGTTCGGGAGAAAGAGGAACACCCAGCGGATGAAGATCAAATCGTACGTGGCACGCGGCAGCGGCGCATCGATCAAGTCCGCTTGCCACACGTGATCCGGCCCGAAGCCGTCGCGCCGGCACAAGCGCGCCAGACGCCCCGCAAACACGGGCGATCGCTCGACGACATCGACTGGCCCTTTCACCCGCTTCCGTAATTCGAGGTGCAGCGACCCCTGGCCGGGACCAATCTCGAGCACCTTCCACCCGCGCCGTACGCCGATACGATCGAACAACGCATGGGACACCGGATCCCAGAGCTTCGCCTGAAACGCGAGGCGCGCGCGCTCGCGAGGCGTGTCGCCGAGAAGATAGGTGTAGCGACCAGAGCGTTTCACGGCCGGATCATGCCTCCACCGTGGCGACCACGAATCGCGGCTGCGAGCCGAGACGAGCGTTCAGGAGGTAAAAACATACGGCGGCAATCGCGCACAGCAGCGCTCCCAGATGCCACAGGAGATTCGGGTTGTAATTGTCGAGCACCACACCGGCGGCCGCCGGGCCAACGGTGGCGGGTATCTTGTTCGACAGATCGAAGATCGCCATGTATCGGCCGCGCATGTCGACGCGGGCGAAACCTGCCGCGAGCGCCTGGCTGGTCGGCACGACAATCATCTCACCGATGGTGATCACCACGATGGCCGAGACCAGCAGCACGTAGGCCGACACGAACGCAAACATCGCAAAGCCGGCCATGTAGAAGAGCGTGCCCAGCGCCATCATCACGAACGGCGGCCGCGCCTTGATCACCTGCATCACCCAAATCTGGAACAGGATGACGGTGATGGCGCTCGACGTCAGGAGAAATCCATAGGCCTGTGGCTGGATGCCGTGTACATCGCGGAGGTACACGGCGAGGGAGTTGTACATCTGAATGTACACCACGCCCATCAGTATGCAGGCAACGATGAACGCGACGAATGCGCGGTCTCGCAGCACGAGGTTGTAGTTCCGGAACGTCTCTCCCAGGCTTTCGTGCCGATGCTCCGGATGCGGCTCCGGCCTGGTCTCCGGCATCAGCACGTAGAAGAGCGCCGCGACCACACAACTCATCGAGGCGTCGACGACGAAGAGTGCGAAGAACGATTTTCTCGCGACGAATCCTCCGACCGTCGGACCGACGAGCCAGGCCATATTGCTGACGACCCTGAGTATGCCGAAGCCTTCCTGCCTCTGCTCGGTCCCGAGAATGTCGGCGATCATCGCCGCGTGCGCGGGACCGCCGACATCGCTCAGCAATCCCACGACGACCGCCAGCGGATACAGCCATCTGAAGTCGTTGACCAACCCGAGCGCCAGCGAACTGAGGGCGCTGAATACGAGACCGAACAGGATCAGCTTGCGGCGCCCCAGGCGGTCGGTCAGGCCGCCGCCGATCATCGATCCCACGATGCCGGAAAACGAAAGAATCCCCAGCAGAACGCCCGCGTCGGTCATCCCGACGCGGAATTTCCCGGTGATGTAGAGCGCGAAAAACGGGAAGACGAGCGTCCCACCCACTTTGTCGATGAAATGCACGCAGACGACGACCCAGAACCTGCGTGGGAAGCGGTGGTAAAGCTTCGCGAGCCCAGTCACGTGCGCACTCTCCTCCAGAAAAGCAAAAAGGCCATCACCGCGTTCGCAGGTGATGGCCTTCGGTAAGTCAGGCTGCTCTTGGTATCTTCTACATCACCCGGTTGTATGCAGGTCGCCCGAGACGCCTGCGCGATGGGCGCGCGGCATCGTCTGGCCGACAGTGCGGAAGCAGGTGAACGTCTTCATCAGAGTGTCGTAGGAGAACATAGAGCGGCATCGGATGTCAAGATGGGGAGAGCAATCACGAACACGGAACCTGTTCCCAACTCGCTTGCGCAGGTGATCTCGCCGCCATGCGCAACAAAGATGGCGCGCGCGATCGACAATCCCAGACCAGAGCCACCCAGATCGCGCGAGCGGGCGGGATCGACGCGAAAGAATCGATCGAATACGCGCGGAATCGCCTCCGCTGGAATACCCACGCCGCTATCCATGATCTCGATTCTTCCGGTTCCCGTCCCGCTAATCTCGCGCGTGGTCACAGTCACGCTGCCGCCAGGCCGGTTATAGAGAATCGCGTTGGTGATGACGTTGGTGAGAGCCTCGCGAAGTCGCTCGGGGTCGCCCTTTACCGTCAACGGCACACCCGCAACGGCCACGCGCACCCCGCGTTCCTGCGCCATCGGCGCCAGCCATTCGGTGACATCGGCGATCACGACGTGGATGTCTACCGGAAGCAGCTCTCGCGCCTCGTCGATCGCTTCAGCCCGGACGAGCGCCAGCATGTGGTCGACGGCATCCTGCATGCGCCGTGCGGCCCGCCGGCAGACGGCGAGCGCATGCTTGTATTGCTGCGGAGTTCTCTCTCGATTCAGCGCCCACTCGGCCTCAGCACGAAGAACCGAAATCGGTGTGCGGAGCTCGTGCGAGACGTCGGCCGTGAATCGCCGCTCCTGGTCCACCGCCATCCGCAGACGGTCGAATGCGTCGTTCAGCGTCGACGCAACCTGGCCCAGTTCTGTTTCAGTGTGCTCGACGGCAATGCGCGCGTGGAGATCACCTGCCGACATCGCTTCTGCGGCCTGGCTGATGCGCCTGATGGGCGCGAGCGCGCGTCCGGCAACGAACCAGCCCCCGAAGATCGACGCCACCAACGTGGCGACACCGGCCAGGAGAACATTGAGGACAAGGACCCATTGCTCGCGACGAAGATCCGTAATGTCGCGGCCGACGAGCACCGTGGCGCCGGCGCCGGCCTGCAGAGACACCTCGCGGCGTCCCGGCACGGATCGCCCCTTGTAGCCAACCGTCAGATCCGGAGCAGACTGATCGACAAGCTCGCCGTCGCGCGACCAGATGACGTAGTACGGCCGTACACCCTCGCGCCGGAAGAAGTACGAAGCCGCCGCTGCTGGAAGCTCGAGATCGAAGCGGCCTCCTTCGACTGGTCGCAGGGCGGTGGCAACCTCGCGCGCATATCCCTCGAGCTCGGCATCGACGCCTGCCGTTCTCGAGCGCCAGGATTGATAGACGACGGCGCCCCCGTAGAGCACGACGACCACCGTGAGTACGAGCGCGTACCACAAGACGAGCCGGACACGCAGCGACTCACGCATTGACGATGTACCCCTGGCCCCGACGAGTCTGGATCACCTCAGAGCCGAGCTTCCGGCGCAGGGACGCCACATGCACATCGACGACGTTGGAAAAGACGTCGCTCGACTCGCTGTAAATGTGCTCGCAGATGGCCGACCGTGTGACGAGCGTCCCGCGGTGGCGCACCAACAGCTCGAGAATCGCGTATTCGCGCGCGGTCAGATCGACAGCCGCATTCTCACGGTAGACGATACGAGCAGCGCGATCGATCGTGATGCCGCCGACGACCAGGAAGGGTGACGGATTTCCCGCCGAGCGGCGCACGAGCGCTCGAAGACGCGCAACGAGCTCCGAAATGGCGAAGGGTTTCGGCAGGTAGTCATCGGCGCCGAGATCGAGAGCCTTGACACGATCCTCGACAGCATCGAGCGCCGTCAGAATCAGTACGGGCGTCCGCGCCCCGGACCGCCGGAGATCCTGCAGAAGCGTCCAGCCGCTGCGCTTCGGCACCATCAGGTCGAGCACGACGGCATCGTAACCAACCTCTGCGAGCATGAACTGCGCTTCCTCGCCGTCGCCCGCAATATCGACGGCAAAATGCGCTTCGTCGAGCGCCCGGCCGAGCGTGCTGGCCAGATCCGCCTCGTCCTCAATCACCAGCACTCGCATGAACTAGTCGACCTCCACCCTGAAATCGTCGAACATCACGGAAGTGTCGCCGGACGCCCAGATTCCCACACTCGCGTCGCTGCGAGGCAGGCGATCGCGCTCACTGAAAACGCGGATGCCGCCTAGGTAGACGCGAATCTCCCCTCCCTCCTGTCGAACCTTGAGGGAGTGCCACGCCTCGGGATCGAGTTCCAGATCGTCTTCGCGCTCCACGCGGATGCGATTGCCGCTGCTGACCCGGTACATCGCTAGCTCCTGCCTGGCAAGATCGAGCTGGACCACGTAGTAGTTCAAAGGATCCTGGTACTTCCACACCAAGCCGGCAGAGCGCCCGCCTCCAGTCGCTTTCAGGCGAACCGAGAGCTCGACGTCCTGATATCGGGTGCCGGAGTAGATCGCTACGGCAAAACCGTCCGGCGGCGACGGCCTGCCGCTATGCACGAGCACTCGCCCGTCGCCTTCCCGCTGCACGTTCCAGCCGTCAACCGCCGCGTCGCGACCGGCGGCCATCACAAAGCCGGGCGGGGGCGCACCGACCTTGTCGGCGTCGAACGTTCGCACGACGACGCCAGGGGGTGCGACGGACTGGGCGAACAGCGAGACAGCAAGAAGCCACATGAGAGAGAACAGAGGAATTGTAATCCCGCTGAATGAAGCCGACATGAAGGAGCCTCCATTGGTCCTTCACGAGACCTTCATCGTCTTCCCGGTATGAATAACGCACCCGAGGAGGCGTATCGATGGTGTTTCGCGTGGCCCTTTCCTGCTTGCTTGCGTGTGTTGTCCCGTCCAGTCTAGCCGCTCAGCCGCAGGGCGCCGGGGCATCCGGCGGCAAACTCAAGATCTATCTGGACTGCGACGACTGCTTCGGCAACTTCATCCGCGAGGAAGTCAATATCGTCGAGTACGTCCGCGATCCTGCCGAAGCCGACGTCCACATCATCGTCACGAGCTCGGAGACAGGCAGCGGCGGGCGCGAGCGCAGCGTGGCGCTTCTGGGATCTGCACGCTTCAAGGGCATGGATTTCAAGATGCGTGCGCTCTCGGAAAGCGCCGACTCGGAAGACACGCAACGCCAGCGTCTGGCGACGGCCATCAAGATCGGCTTGCTGAACTACATCTCGAGCGACGGTATCAAGGGAGGACTCACGGTGGAGGTCGAGCAGACGGCGCAGTTCGGTCAGAGCGGACCGGCCAACGATCGATGGGACCACTGGGTGGGGAGCATTCAGGGGTCGGTGGCCATGTCGGGAGAAGAAAGCGGCCGCCAGCTGAACTTGAGCGGACAGGTCGGCGCCGATCGGATTACCGATGACTGGAAGATCACGATGGGCGTCGAGATCGAGCACCGGCGCGAGGATTTCGATCTGGACGAAGAGCAGCCGCTGCGGGCCATCCGGGACGAGCGCGATTTCGATACGCTGGTCGCCTGGAGCGCCAACGATCACTGGTCGATCGGTGGCCGCATGAGCGTCGATTCCTCGTCGTTCGACAACATCGCGCTGCGCACATTCGGCGGCCCGGCCATCGAATACAACGTCTATCCGTATTCGCAATATACGCGGCGCCAGCTTCGCCTCGGCTACACGGCCGGGCCATATCGCGCGAGTTACAAGGAAGAAACGCTCATGTTCAAGCTGTCAGACACGCTCGTGCAACAGGAAGCATCCGCGACGCTGGATCAGCGTGAACCATGGGGATCGATTCAGGCCCAGCTGGAATACTCGACATTCCTGCCGGAGCCCTCTCGCTATCGTCTGCAGCTCGAAGGCGACGTGAACATCAGGCTGGCACGCGGCCTGTCGCTGACCATCGAAGGATCGACGAGCCGGATTCGCGATCAGATCTCCATCCCGCGGCGGGATGCAACATCCGAGGAAGTGCTACTCCGCCTTCGACGGCTGCAGAGCGGCTACGAGTACGACTTCGAGCTCGGACTCACCTACACGTTCGGATCGATCTTCAACACGATCGTCAATCCGCGCTTCGGGCGATAAGATCGTCCATCGTCGATCGTCCATCGTCGATCGTCCATCGTCAGTGCACGGCAGACGGAAAACGGTAAACGGTAAACGGTTGCCGGTTACCGCCGGCTCGAGCCGCCGAGGAGTCCACCCAGCACGCCGCGCAAGAACTGCCTTCCAGCGCCGCTGGCCACCGTCCGAGCAGCCTGTTTTGCCATCGTCTCGATCACGCCCTGGCGCCGTTTGGTGCCCCAGATAAAATCGTTCACCGCGCTGCTGGGAGCTTCCGCCGGCTTCGAAGGCGCGGGGATGTCGCGCGAAATCGGTGGCGCTGACTGCGACGCCGAAGCGGGCGGCTGAGCGGCTGCCGGCGACTTGCGCTGGACCAGAATTTCGTATGCCGACTCGCGGTTGACGGCCGTGTCGTACTTCGAGCCGACGGGGCTGCGCGATCGAACAGCCGTCCGCTCGTCGGCGGTGATCGATCCTATTCTGCTGCGCGGCGGGGCCATCAACGTCCGCTCGACCGGCATCGGCACACCCTTTTCCTGCAGAGTGGAGACCAGCGCCTCCCCTACAGCAAGGGTCGAGATGACCTTCGCCACATCGATTTTGGGATTCGGCACGAATGTCTCGGCCGCCGTCCGTACGGCTTTCTGATCGCGCGGCGTGTAAGCCCGCAGCGCGTGTTGAACGCGGTTGCTGAGCTGGCCGAGTATGTCGTCTGGCACGTCGTCTGGAAACTGCGAGCAGAAATAGACGCCTACACCTTTGGAGCGGATGATCCGCACCACCTGCTCGACTTTCTCGCGCAGCGACACCGGCGCATCGCCGAACAGCAGGTGGGCCTCGTCGAAGAAGAACACGAGCTTCGGCCTGTCGAGATCACCAACTTCAGGAAGGCTTTCGAACAACTCGGACAGCAACCAGAGGAGAAAGCTCGAAAACAGGCGCGGCTTCAGGATGAGCTTGTCGGCCGCCAGAATATTGATGATGCCGCGACCGCTCAAATCGGTTCGCATCAAATCGGCCAGGTCGAGCGCGGGTTCGCCGAACAGCCCACCTCCACCCTCGCGCTCGAGCGATAGCAGACTGCGCTGAATCGCGGCGATGGAAGTCGTGCTGACAAGCCCGTACTTCCCCGAGATGTCCTTGCGATTGTCGGCGACGAAGGTGAGCAGCGCCCGTAGGTCGTCGAGATCGAGCAGCAGCAAGCCCTGGTCGTCCGCGAGCTTGAACGCCACCTCGAGCGTGCCGACCTGCACGTCGTTCAGCTCGAGGATGCGGCCGATGAGGTTCGGCCCCATCTCGCTGACCGTCGTGCGAACGGGATGTCCAGCCTTGCCGTAGAGATCCCAGAAGATGACGGGGTTGGCGTCGGGAGCGTATCCCTGAAGACCAATCTGCGCGACGCGCTGCTGGATCCGTTGGTCGCCGGTTCCCGTCATCGCGAGGCCCGCGACGTCCCCCTTCACATCGGCCATGAATACGGGGACGCCCTCGCGCGAAAACCCCTCCGCAAGCGTCATCAACGAAACGGTTTTTCCCGTGCCGGTTGCGCCGGCCACGAGGCCGTGGCGATTTCCGTACTTCGTCAGCAGGTAGACGGGCTGATCGCCCTTACCGAGAAATATCTGATTCACGTCCTACGTTTTCATCGGCTTCATCGTCGCGTGAAGCGTTTCGGTCAGGTACTTTCTGTGACCCGCCATGTCCTGCTCGATGGTGACGCCAGGGGTCAGATCCGCCGCGTTGAAATCCAGGCTGATCCAGCCATCGTAGTTGCGCTCGCGCAGCACCTGAATCAGGGCAGGGAAATCGACGCCGCCGGTGCCAAGCCTCTGGTAAATAGGGTCGGGAGTCGCCGGCAGCCCGAGTTTCTTGGCCATCGCGATTTCCTCTTCCTTGCTCGGCGCCGGTCCCTTCCAACCCTTGCCTGCGCTCCAGACCGGCAACGTGTCCTTGAAGTGCATGTGCGCAATGCGAGAGTAGCGCTCTTTCAGGAACACGACTGGATCGAAGCCGCCGACGGACGCGTGGCACGTATCGAGCGTGAGCCACACCAGCTTCGGATCGGTCATCTCGAGAACCATGTCGACTTCCGCCCTGCGTTCGACCATGGTCCAGGCGTGCGGGTGGAAGGCGAACCTGACGCCATGTTCGATCGTGCGCTTGCCGACCTCGTTCAGATTCTTCGCGAGGATCTTCGCGTTTGCGCTGCTGAGGTTTTCGGGGCCAAAGCGGCGGCCGAGATTGGCCTTGAGCGCCGTGACGCCGAAATATGACGCGAACTTCGCGTTGGCGGCATGGCTGTCGAGCGTCGCCTGCAGCTTCGTGGTGTCGAAGTACTCCCCTCCACTCGCAACCGAGGAGATCCCAATCCCCGACTCGTCGAGGATCTTCTTGAACACGGCCGGCGGCTGACTGAGGAAGGACCCGATTTCGTTCCCCCACGGTTCGATGCCATGAAACCCGAACCGCGCCGCCATCCTGATTCCGGTCTCGGGATGCGGCTTCAGCGGCGTGAACATGTGACTGCTCATCGACCAGCGGAACTTGTCTCCCGGCAGTGCAAACGCCCTCGTCGCCGCCGCGCACACACCCAGACTCGCCGTAATAAACGCTCGCCGGTCGATCATGATTCTTTCCTCCTCAACTCAATACGGCATTTGGCGCTTGGTCAGCGCGCGGCCCTTGTTCGTCAACTCGATGCTCGTGCCGTGCGTCACCATCACGCCCGCCTTCAGCAGCGCCTCGAGGTCGTCCATCCTTGCCGAGTGCAGCGGGAAGATGTGGTGCGCTTTCATGGCTCCCATGATGCGTGCCCTGGCCGCATCGAGCTTCGCCACGCCGATCCTTGGAAGGCCCTCTGGAGTCAGACCGCCAGTGCCCGCATGCGCCTCATCCGATCCACCCTTCTTCAGGTATTCCAGCCCCATCAACGACATTGATTGATCGCCAGGTCCCCATTCTCCCCATCCGATCCCGGGAACCGCCGTGATCTCGTCGATGTTCTCGAGGGCGTACTTGTCTTCCATCTTCAGCGACAGCAGCAGTTCGCCGTTCGGGTTCATCGGCCACGGGTCGGCTTTCTCCATGTACTCGTTGGCGCTGATGCCCCACACGCGCGCTGCAGGACCCTGACCACCAGACCCGCGCAAACCTTCCGGGATGACGCGATCGACGCCCTTGAGCTCGGTGCGGTCGAACGGATAGCGCGACGCCGCAACGAATGCCTTGACGGCATCAGCATTTCGCGCGTGACACAGCATCAGACCATGCACGCCCGCCGTCAGAATCTGCTCGATCACCCAGGTGTTCGCGCGAACGGATGGTCCATCGAGCCCGAGGAACGGCAACGTCACGAGAACCGTGGGCGTGCGGTGGCCGCTCTTGGTGGGGCCGCCATCGATCAGGCCCTGCATGAATTCCCGCAAGCGCCGAGGATCAAATGGACCGTGCTCCATTTCGTACAGGATCATGTCGTTGGTCGTCTGCGCCAGCTTCTTGCCTTCTTCGTAACCGCCACCTGTGACGCCCACGTCGTACACAGGCTGACCGGCGCCAAGCAACTCGATCATCTTGTTGAGGCGTTTTGGTTTCCCGTAATTCGAATCGCCGCCCTGCGCCGACAGCAACGTGCCGAGAGCTATTCCGAAACACGCAAGAGTCAGTACGATGCGTTTCATCTCGACCTCATTTCTCAATGACGAACGTTAGAAACTGTATGTCGCCCCCAGCTGCAGGATCCGTGGCGCAATCGTGCTGCTCGGCACGAGATAGCTCGGACCCACGCGCACGCTTCTCCCCGTCACAAAGTTCGCGTTGAAGATATTGAAGAAATCGAAGCGCCCTTCGAGAGAGTGCGAACCTCCGAGCCGAAAGCGCTTGGCAAAGCGCATGTTCCACAAATACGTCGGGGGCAGGTTGATCGTGCCCAGAGGGTCGAGGTTCACCACAATCGTTCGAATCGTCTGGCCGCCGGCCAACTGCGCCTGGGCCGCCTGCGGCGTCCCGCTCCGCCGCTCGTAGGTCGCCGACATGATGACTTCCCACGGCAGAGTGTAGCCGCCGGAAATCTTCGTGGTCGTTTCCCACGTGTCGTTCAGCGTGTTGATTTCCGTGTTCGGATTGTCGGCTTGTTCATCCGCAAACGGCACATGGGATTTCGTCACCGTGATGGACGCCGCAGCTTGCCAGCCATTCGAAATGCGGCGCGTGCCGGCCACTTCGATGGTCTTGAACGTCTGTTCACCCTCCGCCGGAACGATCATCGTGCCAGCAAACGCGGCGCCGCTGAGATTCGCCGGATACTCCCAATACGTGACGTTCGTGCCCGGATCGTCTGCCGTGCCGACAACGCCGTCGATACCGGGGTGGCGATTGACGACGGGGATGCTGTACGCCGTGCGGGGGCGGAGTGGCTCCGCAAGCCGGCGCAAATCGAAGTTCTTGGCGTAGACGCCAGTGCCACGAATCGCCCAGTTATCCATCAGCTCGCGCTCGAAGGTCAACGACCACTCATCGGATTTCGGCTGCGGTTCATTCGGATTGGGGATCGTATTGGTTACGCCGGAGATCGACTGGAAGTCCCCTCCAATGGCATTGGGGTCGAGGTTCACCTCGCCTGGCTCGTACGCGCGGTTGGCGTTCAGATCGTGCCAGGTCCAGGTCGTCAACTGCGAATTCTCTCTCGCCACACGCGTCAGCTCCGGGGAAAGATCGCGCAGGTTCGCAAAGCGCCCGAACCCGCCCTTGATGACCGTCTTGCCGTCGCCCGTCAAATCGTACGCCGCGTGAAGTCTCGGCATGGCCGTTGTCCACGTCGCCAGCGAAATCTTCGGATAGCAGGCCTGCGCCGAAAACTGGGTGGCCGCGTGGCACTGCTCGTCCGCCCAGGAATCCTCGGTGGACCACCTGACGCCCAAACTCAGCGTCAACCGACTGCCAATGCTCCACGAGTCCTGAAGGTACAGCCCCAGATAGTCGCCGTAGTTCAACGGGGTCACTGGATAGTTGTACGTGATCATCTGGGTTCCCACGCCGTTGTTGTACCGAAGATCGTAGTTGCCTGCAGGCTTGTTGCGTTGTCTCTGGTGATATCCCGAGCTAATCAGATCGAACCCACCCTTGAACTGATGGCTTCCAGCAAAGAAGTTCGGCCGGTAATAGCTGACGGTGCCTTTGGTCGGATAGCGGTACCGATGCAGCCACTGGCCGTCATTCGTCACGTCTCCCGTCACCATCGAAGTGAAGGTGTCGAGCGTTCCGATTTTGTGGGCCGCTGCGGTGTCGGCTCCACCAGCTTTCATGTTGTCGTAAGAGGGCTCGGCGAAATACCACGCCTTCTGATAGAAAGCGCCTGACTGCAGCGAGACGACGAACGAATTGCCATGGACGGCCTGCCAGGTGCCGCCCCAGGTCGCAAGCGGTCCCTCGTACACCGTGCGCGACTCCGCAGGAACGAAGCGGCTGCCACCCCGTCGCTCGAATTCCTTGGCGTGATGGGAAAACACGGAAAACTTGTTTGACTGATTCGCCTGATAGGAAAGCTTCGCCGACCAATACGGCAGGCGCCGGTTGTTCTCCATCGGCGTGCCGTCCGTGTAATAGGCGTCCAGGATCTCGCGATTGAAGCCGGTGGATCGGACGGCTCCGAAGAACCACAGTTTGTTCTGGATAATCCGGCCGCCCAACGTCCCGCCGACGTCCCACAGTTCGTGCAGTGCTGGGACATTCCTGATGCCCTGCGCCTCGAGTTCTGGCGTGAGGTTCGAGCCCTCGAGCTTGCCTGATGAACCGTAGTAGATCGCCTCGCCATGAAACTGATTTCCGCCGGATTTCATCACGGCATCGAGCATCATGCCGCGCCTTGGCATCTCGGCCGCGCTGCCAACCGTCTGCACACGCGTGGAGTCGAGGGCGTTGAAATCGATATGGCTGCCGTTGGCGCCGCCGGCGTTTGGCGTGGAGAACATGATGCCTTCGAGCAGCTGCCACGACTGACCCGCCTGGCCGAACGATCTGAAGACGACGGTGTCGCTCAGACTGGAAGCCCCGACGTCCAGATTCGTGCGTACGCCCGGCATGGTCCCCATGAAGGCCTTCAACCCATCGCGATTGGTTGGCAGAATCTCCAGCGACTCGGCCGACATGTCGATGCTGGTCGACGCGTTCTTCACGTCAACCAGCGGTGCCTGTCCGGAAACGGTGACCGTTTCCTGTACCGCCCCCAGACTCATGATCTGATCGAGCGTCGCGGTGAACCCAAGTGCGAGTCGCACACCGTCGCGCTTGATGGTCTGAAAACCGGCGAGCTCGTACGTCACGACGAAAGTGCCCTGAGGCAACGGGCTGATGCGATATTCGCCCTTCACGTCCGAGACAGCGACCATCGACGGCACCTGCAGCGACGGGCCCGTCACCGTTACTGTGACCCCGGGCAGCGCTCCCCCAGTGCCGTCAGTCACCGTTCCGATAATCGCGCCTTGCGTCTGTCCAGCAACAGGTGCCGAAAGCGCAATCACGCCGAGCACACCGAGCAGCGTCGTGGTCCAACGCATGTCGACCTCCTTGTAAACCCAGGTTTATTGACCCCCGCGCGATGCTCCGCGACCGGCATTCCCCGCGGGAGCTGCCGGCGCCAGACCTTTCGCGCGTAAGTAGATTGTGAGTATCCCGTTGGTTTCCAGTGCGTGCGAGAGCAGCGCAGACACCAGTCCGCCTCTCGCGGTCTCGCCTTGTCCCTGCTTGACGAGCTGCAGCGCGTTTTCATCAGTGAGGGATGCGACCGCGCTGTCGCAGAAGGTGAACGCGTCGGTGAGCGCCTTGACGAACTCGGCCTTCGTGGTCCACTTTCGTTCGTTCGGGTCGCCTTGAGAGGGGTTAGGGACACCTTTCAAGGCGGCGCACGTACCGAGCTGGTTGTCGGTTTGATGGCCCAGCCACTGACCGAACGTGCGGACCTCCGGGACGGCCACCACCTTGAAACCGTATTCGGTGTCGGGCATCACGCCGGCGGCGTGAGTGAGATTCGCCTTCACCGAGTCGTAGGCGCGCTGCATGCTGAGCGCCAGCCCCACTTTCTGGGCTGCCGGCGTCTGTGCCGCAGCAGGGGTCGTTGAAAGGGCCAGCAGCGAGGTCAGGAAGAGAGCGTGCGCCGCATTGGGAACCCGCATCGCGAAAACTCCTTTGAACACCAACCGGTTTTGCCGGGAGAGAGACGCATCATACGCGCCTCCGAAGAAGAGGAGGTAGGGGAAAAGGGGCGATTATCGGCGCGGGCTCACTTACTGCGAACCCTCTCTCGTGGACTGCCGGCCGATCATCTGCCATCCCTGCGAGCCCTTCACAAGGACGTGCAGGACGAACATGTTAACGTCGCTCGGTTTTCCGTCTTCCACCTCGCGATAGTGCACCTTGCCGGTCACGAGGGCGAGATTCCCCGACACGTTCACCTTCGTCTCGGCAAGGTCAACGGCCGCATAGACGGACTTGCCGGTGATGACGCGCTGGATGGTTTCAGTCTTGTTTTCGGCGTACCCGCCCGAATGGCCGTACCGGAGATCCGGGTGATAGATCTTCTCGAAGGCCGCCCGATCTTTCGACATCATCGCGCGACGCCACGATTCCATGACGGCCATCACATCTTTCTCGGCCTGAGGATCGGGGGGCGGCGCCGCAAGCACCGTCGAGGCGCTCAGCATCAAGGCACACAACAGCCCGGCAATTGCTTGTCTCATGTTCAGCCCGCTTTTTCGATGTGCACGAGATACGCTTCGACCATCAGCAGATTCTTCTCTCCCGACTGCTTGATGACGCTCAGGAGCCGATCGACCTTCACGACCTCCTCGAGCTGCTCGTCGATGAACCACTGCAGGAAACTCTGTGCCAGATAGTCGCTTTCCTTGACGGCCATATCCATCAGCGCGGTGATCTGCCTGGTGACTTCCTTCTCCCACTTCAACGCCGCCTCGACGGCTTCCTCGGCGGACTTGAACGTCGGCTTCGGCGCAGCAATCGCGGGGATGCGGAGCCCGCCCTTGGTGTCGAGCAGGTACTTGATGAACTTCTGACTGTGCTGGCGCTCTTCGTCCGCTTGATCCATGAAGAGCTTCGAGAGCAACGTCAGATGGTGCTGGCTGAAGTGCGCGGCAATGGCGACATACTGCAGGCTGGCGCCGATTTCATGGCCAATCTGCTCGTTGAAGGCTTTCGCGAGTGCGGGGCTGATAAGCAACGGTGTTCTCCTTGACAGTGATTATAGTCTCGCAGCCCACTCGCTCAGCGTCGCCGCCCGGATGCCCGATTCACGAGCGAGCGAGGGAATATCGACGTCATAGCCGACGCGCACGAACCATTCGAGCATCAGCGCGAAGTCCTCGCTATTCTTCCGCACGTCCTCGATAGGAATCTGAACAAAATTGATGGTTCGACGCAGGCCTTTGCTCAGTGCCGCCGCCGCCTCGGGCATCGTCGCTTCGTCGCCAGCGATGTCGATTTCCTGACGATTCAGTTTCTCCGCCTCGGTGAACGCACGCGCGCCATGTTTGCCGATGTCGTCTACGGCAATCATCTGCAGTTTCATCGCCGGGGGAAGGGCGGCGTAGAGGTTGTCGCCGTTCAGGAACCACGGTGTTGGCAGGTTCTCCATGAAGAACACGGGACGCAAGATGATGTGAGAAGGAAACCCCAGCCCTCGGACGGTGTCCTCAACGCGGAACTTGTTCTCGAAATGCGGGATGCCCGTCTTTCGATCAGCCGACCCGACCGACGTGTACACGAAATGCTGCACTCCGGCCTCCCGCGCGACCATCGCAAGCCGCTTACCCTGTTCCTCTTCGCCTTCAACGCCCGCTTCCCACGTGTTCTGCACCGCGAATACTCCCCACACGCCGCTCAGCGCCTTCTTCAAGGACCCGGCATCGTTGAGGTCGCCTTGGACAATTTCCACACCAACGGCGGCAAGCCTCTTGGCGGCGTCGCTGTCGGGCTTGCGCGTCATTGCACGTTGCTTGAAGCCCTTCCCTTTCAGCGCGCGCGCCACAGCGCCACCCTGTTTGCCCGTTGCTCCGGTGACAAGTACCGTACGTTCGGTTCCCATTGTGAATTCTCCTATGAGATCTTTCTGCGCGGGATGCTCAGTGTCTTCCAGTGCGGGCCGGCGCAGTGCTTGGCCAGCAGGACGATCTGCCCGACGTGTGATGCGTAGTGCGTCATCTGGCGGCCGATGGCCTGAACGACGGTATGCGGCTCTCCCCGTATCGTAACCGTCTTCGCAAGATCGCCTGGTTGCAGCGACGCGATCGCGGCCGCGAACGTCGTCCACCCACCTTCCCATGAAGCCATCATCGCGGTGCGCATCTCGGTCGGCCCCACCTCAAATTCGGTGTCACGGTTCCGATCGGGCTTCTCACCATCGGTCGTCAGGAAGTCGGTCCAGCGCGAGCGCATGTTGCCAGCCATGTGCTTGACGATGTGCGCGATGCTATTCGACTCGGGGTCGAGCGTTGCGAACCACTGCTCGTCGGTCACCTGCGCCATTGCCTTCTCGGCTTGAGCCTTCAGCTTGCGAAGCTGAACACCGCAATCATCGAGGTAGTGTTGCTCGAACACGTTCGTTTACCGTTTACCGTAAACCTTCCTTTAAGAACGCAATCAAGGGCGGATACGTCTTCTCGGGCGCTTCCATGTGCGGCACGTGGCCCAAACCGGGAATGAGCAACAGCCGGCCATTGCCGTTTGGAATGCTGTCGGCGATGAATTTCATCCGCTCCTTGAACACAGGCCCCGCCAGGCTGTCTTCCGCGCCGCCAAACGCCAGCGTCGGCGCTTTGATATGCGCCCAGTCGCTCGTCACCGGATCGAGATACGTGATTTGCCCGAGCAGCGCCTGCACCATCGCGTAGCGCGGCCAGTCGGCGCTGAGCGTCCAGGCGTAACGGACACGCGTGAACTTTTCGAAATCCGGCGTCCACGCAGACGGATTGTGCGAAACATACCTGAAGAGCCCCGCGCGGATGCTCTGATAGCTCGCCTCGAGCGACCGCTTGTACGAATCGTCCACGCTCGACCACGGCCGCTCGAAGCGCGGGTCAACCAGGCCGATTGGGTTGTAAATCACCACCCGCTCGGCGACATCGGGATACTGCGTGGCAAATCGAGCCGCCAGCATGCCGCCCATCGAATGGCCGACGATCATCGCCTTCTGAATATTGAGAGCTTTCAGAATGCGTTCCGTGTTCAGCGCCATGTCGTGAAAGTTGTAGGGAATGATCGGTTTCGACGATCGGCCAAAACCGATCTGATCCGGGACGACGACGCGGAAGCCTTCCTTGCGCAGCGCATCGATGGGCCCACCCCAGTAGAAACCGGCGAAGTTCATGCCGTGAAACAACACCACCGTGTGGCCGTTCGGCGGTACCGACGGCGGCACGTCCATGTATGCGATGCGCATGTCCTGGCCGTAGGCGGTGAACTGCAGGTACGACGAGGGATACGGATACGGCACGTCTTCGCACGTAATGCTTCCCGGCTTCACGTCTGCCGGTGTCGGTGGGCCCGACGGCGCCTGCTGCGCCGCACTGGCGGCAGGCATCGCCAACATCAGCAACAAACCCATCAGCCGTGGCATTCTGGTCATGACCGTCCTTTCAATCACTCTATAACCTACTTGACCGGTAAAGTAGACTACGCCTCATGCGCAGACTGCTCCTCGGTGTTCTCGTCGCCGGCGCCGCGTTGAACACTCCATCCCTTACGGCCCAGGGCCGTCGCGTAAAGCTCTTTGACGGCGCCACCTTAAAAGGATGGAACGGCAACCCGGCATTCTGGTCCGTCGCCGACGGCGCCATTCACGGCGTGACGGACAAGACGCCCGGCGAGCTCATCCTGTCAGATGGAGACTACGCCGACTTCAGGTTGATTCTCAAATCGAGGCTTGTCAGCGAGTCGAATCATCTCGGCATGTGCTTCTGGGGCGAACGCCGCGCAGACTGGCGCTACGGCGAGTGCATCCTCGTGATCCCGCCCAACCACGGCATGTGGGACTATCACCCAGGCAAGGGCAGCCCGCCGCGCGAAACAATGCCGCACCCCACATTCGATCCGCACGTGTGGCACGAAACGGAAATTCTCGCCAGCATGAAGACAGGCGTCGTACGCGTGGCCGTGAACGGTGTGGAAGTGACGCGCTACAAAGACGAGGATCCATCACGCCTGAAGAAAGGCCCGATCGGTTTGCAGATTCACTCGGGTGCGTCTGTCGTCGAGTACAAAGACATCGAAATTGAAGTCGATCCGAAAGAGGACCGGCTGATCACAACGAAACCGTAGGGCATCATGCGCATACTCTTTTGCCGCTGCCTTGCAGCAACTGCACTCGCTGGATTCGGCATCGTCATCGCGCTCAGCGCACAGACGTCGCCCAGAATGCCGTACACAACCTGGAGCCTCCCGGGCGGTGGAATTGATTCACCTCAGTACTCCGCGCTGAAGCAGATCAACAAGACCAACGTCGGGAAGCTCGAGCTCCAGTGGTTTCTGCCCGCGCCGGGACCAACCGGACGCTTCGCCTTCAGCCCGCTGGTGGTGGACGACGTGATGTATGTCGTCGGTGCGGAGGGCGCCGTGTTCGCCGTCAACGCCGAAACCGGCAAGGAGGTCTGGCGACATCAGACCGAGGCGCAGCCAACCAACCGCGGGTTCACGTACTGGGAGAGCAAGGATCGCGCGGACCGGCGCATCGTCTACGCGGCCGGCAGCTATCTGCAGCAGCTGGATGCAAAGACGGGACAGCTCATCACGACCTTCGGCACCAAAGGCCTCGTCAATCTTCGCGAAGGCCTCGGCCGGACACCGACGCCGATTGGCGGCGTGCAGTCGGGATCGCCCGGGCACGTGTTCGAGAACATGATCATCATGGGCTCGGCGCCTGGTGAAGGCTACGCGTCGCCGCCTGGCGACCTGCGCGCGTTCGATCTGTTCACCGGCAAGCAGCTCTGGACGTTCCACACGATTCCCCGCCCCGGCGAGTTCGGCTACGACACCTGGCCTCCGGATGCATGGAAAACGGCGGGAGGCGCCAATACGTGGGCCGAGTTTGCGATCGACGAGAAGCGCGGGATCGGATACTTCCCGCTCGGATCTCCCACGTTCGACTTGTGGGGCGGCGATCGCAAGGGCAATAACCTGTTCGGAAACACGCTGCTGGCGCTCGACCTGCGAACGGGAAAGCGCCTGTGGCACTACCAGCTGCTTCATCACGATCTGTGGGATTACGACCTGGTGACGGGCCCGAAGCTCCTCACCGTCCGGCGCAACGGGAAGCCGGTCGACATCGTCGCGCAGGCGACGAAATTCGGATTGCTGTACGTCTTCGATCGCGTTACAGGCCAGCCTCTATGGCCCATCGAAGAGCGGCCCGTTCCGCAAAGCGATGTGCCGGGCGAGGCATCGTCCGCGACGCAACCGTTCCCGACTGCGCCGCCGCCGTTTGCGCGGCTCAAGTTCACCGAAGACGAGATCAATCCGTATCTCGAAGACGGGGAGCGCGAGCGTATCCGCGGTCTCATGAAGAAGGCGCGAAACGAGGGCATCTTCACGCCGCTCAGCATCAAGCAGGATCAGATTTCAATTCCGGGCGAGTTGGGCGGATCCAACTGGGGTGGCGCAGCCGCCGATCCGGAGACCGGCATCCTCTACGTTCGCGGCGCGGATCAGCCCGCGTACCACACACCCCTGCAGGCGGTTGAGAAGACTCCCGATCTGATGACGCCGCAACCACGCTACGCCGGCCGCCTGGGCTCCATGTTTTTCGCCGAGAACGGCCTTCCCGCGATCTCACCGCCATGGGCGAGGCTGACGGCGTACGACCTGAACACGGGCACTATCAAGTGGCAGAAGCCCATCGGCACCGTGCCTGCGCTGGCGGCCAAAGGCATTACGAACACGGGCAACAACTACCGCGTGCACCGTAACGGTCCCGTCGTCACGGCCGGAGGCGTGATCTTCATGGCGCACTTTGCCGATCGGACCGTACGAGCATTCGACAAGGACAACGGCGACGTGCTGTGGGAAAAACCGATGGACGCGAACTTCGCCGGCATTCCGTCGGTGTACGAGGTTGGCGGGCGCCAATATGTCGCCTTCTTTGGCGGCTGCTGCGAGGTGCCCCCCGAGGGCAATATCGCCTGGGTTGGCGCCAAGCCCGGCACGCAGGGATACTACGTGTTCGCGCTGCCGAAATAATCTATAGTGCTGCGCATGTATACAAGACGCGAGTTTGCCGGCATGGCGTTCGCGGGTCTGGCGCTACCTCGGCAGGCGGCCAACCGCCCTACGCTCGAGATCGGTGGAGTCCGAATCGGCGCGCAGAGTTACAGCTTTCGCGCGCTCCCTCGTCGCCCAGGTGCGGATCTTGTTGATGAGCTGATTGGCGCGTTCACCGCGTGCAGCCTTGGTGAATGCGAGCTCTGGTCGCCGCAGATCGAACCCGCTGCTCCATCAATTGCGCGCGGCGACACACCGGAATTGCAGCAGGCGCGCCAGCAGGCTCGCGCCGATCTCCGGAAGTGGCGGATCGGGACGCCGCTCGATCACTTCCGCGGCATCCGGAAAAAATTCGCGGCGGCGAACATCACTGTTCGCGCGTTCAACTACAGCTTCAACGACAGTTTCAGCGACGAGGAAATCGACCGCGGCTTCGAGATCGCGCGTGCCCTGGGCGCGGAGTGGATCACCGCATCGAGCACGCTCTCGTCGGCCAGGCGCGTGGCGCCGTTTTCAGACAAACACAAGATGATCGTCGGGATGCACAATCACTCGAATGTGACCGATCCCAATGAATTCGCCACACCCGAGAGCTTCGCCGCCGCGATGAAGATGTCGAAGTACTTCAGGGTGAACCTCGACATCGGCCACTTCACCGGCGCCAATCAGGATGCGGTCGCCTACCTTCGCGACCATCACGCCGACATCACCAACCTCCACCTCAAGGACATCAAACGAAACCAGGGTGGCAACGTGCCCTGGGGAGAGGGCGACACGCCCATTCGCGACGTGCTGCAACTGCTGAAGCAGAACAAGTGGCCGATTCCCGCCTATATTGAATACGAGTATCGCGGTGATGGCACTCCCATCGAGGAAGTAAAAAAAGGATTCGCGTACATCCGTCAGGCGCTGGCGTAGGACGGATCCGGCATGAAGCTGGGACTCTTCACGCCTGTGCTTGGAAAGCTGTCGTTCGCCGAGATGCTGGTGAAAGTGCGCTCGTTCGAAAAGATCGACGCCATCGAGCTCGGGACCGGCGCCTGGCCTGGGCGCGATCACATAGATCCGGATGAACTTCTCGGCAGCGCCCAGCGCGCCCGCGAGTACCGCCAGGCGATTACCGACGCTGGGCTCGCGATCAGCGCGCTCTCCTGCCACGGCAACCCCCTGCATCCCGACAACGCGAAGGCGCGCGGCGACGACGAGCTGTTTCGAAAAACCGTACGGCTCGCCGAGCGGCTCGAGGTACCGGTGGTCGTCACATTTTCCGGATGCCCGGGCGATGCCGAGAACGCCAGGCATCCGAACTGGGTCACCAGCCCATGGCCGCCCGAGTTTCTCGACGTGCTCGAATGGCAGTGGGAGACAAAAGCGATTCCCTACTGGTCCGATGCTGCGCGGTTCGCCGGCGATCACGGCATCAAGATCGCCCTCGAAGCGCATCCCGGGTTTCTGGTCTACAACGTGGAAACGGCCCTGAAGCTTCGGCTCGCGACGGCGAAGAATCTCGGAGTGAATTTCGACCCCAGCCATTTCTTCTGGCAGGGAGTGGACGTGCCGGCCGCCATCCGTGCGCTCGGCGACGCGGTGTTCCATGTGCACGCGAAGGATGTGTCGATCGATCCCCACAACGTCGCGGTCAACGGCGTGATCGATACGAAGACCTACCATCGCATGGCGGAACGATCGTGGCTGTTCCGCAGCGTCGGCTGGGGTCACGGCGAGCTCGAATGGAAGCGCATCGTCTCTGCGCTTCGTTTGGCTGGGTACGACTACGTGATGAGCATCGAGCACGAGGACGCGCTCGCGTCGATCGACGAGGGGTTAAGCGCCGCCGTCGACGTGCTGAGCCGAGCGGTGTTCACCCAGCCACCCGTCGACCCATGGTGGACATAACGTGAGCGCCATGTCGACGGCCACGCGGATCAAACTCTCGGTGATGATGTTCCTCGAGTTCTTCATCTGGGGAGCGTGGTACGTCACGCTGGGGACATGGCTTGGGACAACGCTGGGGTTTTCCGGCGAGCAGATCGGGATTACCTACGGGACCACTGCCGTGGCTGCGATGATCTCGCCGTTCTTTGTCGGCATGATCGCCGATCGGTTCTTTGCGACGCAGCGGCTGCTGGCGCTGCTTCACGCGCTCGGCGCCGCAGCGCTTCTCTTCGCGTCGATTCAGACGACCTTCGGAGCGCTCTACACTGTGATTCTGATCTACACCCTCTTCTACATGCCGACGCTGGCGCTCACTAACTCGCTGTCGTTCCGGCAGATGCAGGATCCCGGGCGCGAATTTCCAGGCGTGCGCGTGCTCGGCACCATCGGCTGGATTGTCGCTGGGCTCGTCGTGGGCACCCTGAAGGTTGAGGCGACCGCCACCCCCGTGCGGCTCGCCGCGGCGGGGTCGCTTGCGCTGGCGTTGTTCTGTCTCACTCTGCCGCACACACCACCGCAGAAAACAGGACGCGTGGGGTGGAGAGACGTGCTCGGCCTCGATGCGCTCCAGCTGTTGAAGAACCGATCGTTTGCCATTTTCGTGCTGGGCTCCTTCCTTGTCTGCATTCCGCTGCAGTTCTACTATGCCTTCGCGAATCCGTTTTTGAACGAGCTGGGTGTGACGAATGCGGCCGGCAAAATGACGCTCGGACAGATGTCAGAACTCGGGTTCATGCTGTTGATGCCCTGGTTCTTCCGCCGCCTCGGCGTCAAGTACATGCTGCTTGTCGGCATGGCCGCATGGGTGACCCGATATCTCCTCTTCGCCTACGGAAACAACATGGCTCTGGCCTGGATGCTGTATGGCGGCATCATCCTCCATGGCATCTGCTATGATTTTTTCTTCGTCACAGGACAGATTTACGTCGACCAGAAGGCGCCAGCCGATGTGCGCGCCGCGGCGCAGGGATTCATCACATTCGTGACCTACGGCGTCGGGATGTTGATCGGCTCCCCCCTGTCGGGAATGGTTGTGGACCGCTACGCGATGACCACTGGCGCGGGCGCGGTACTCCACGACTGGCACAGCATCTGGCTGGTACCCGCTGGCGGCGCTGCCGTGGTGCTGATTCTCTTTGCGATGTTCTTCCGCGCCGACAGTCAGGAAGGGCGGCCATGAAACAGATGCTTGCGACGGCAGTACTGCTATCGGCGACGGTCGGCGGACTCATCGCCGCCCAGGCGCCCGTGCCACCGGCTCCTCCAGTTCGCGGCGGTGTCTCGAGCTTTCCTGCACAACAGCGCGAGCCCGACGATCCGGTGCTCGTCGCTCGCGGAGGCGATCTCTACGGCATCGAATGCCGGGGCTGTCATGGTCCCGATCTGCGAGGCGGCGAGATGGGCGGCCCGAATCTACTTCGATCGTCGCTTGTACTGAACGACCAGAGCGGCGAGCTTCTGCTGCCAGTGATCCATGGCTCTCGAAAGGATCAGGGCATGCCGGCGATCGGCATCAGCGCGGAGGACGTGAAGGCCGTCGCCGCCTTCATCCACAGTGTGGCCGCGAAAGCGCCGGGACAGGGCGCCCCACCGCCGGGTCCGCCTGTCACATTGAACGTTCTTGTCGGCGATCCGAAGGCGGGCGAGGCGTATTTCAGCGCGAAGTGCGGTACTTGTCACTCGATTACGGGCGACCTGAGCGGCATCGGCACGCGCAACCCCGGCCCCGTTCAGCTGCAGAACCTCTGGGTGGCCGGCGGCCGGGGGGGTGGTCGCGGCGCTTCGCTCGAGCGGCGTCCGCCGCCCATGACCACACGCCGCGAGATCACCGTTACGGTGACGCAACCAGGTGGAAAGAAAACGGAGGGCCGCCTCGAGCGCATCGACGATTTTCTCGTGGCGTTGACGCTGGCCGACGGCACACCGCGCTCGTTCCGCCGGGACGGCGAAATTCCGTACGTCGAGGTACATGATCCGCTCGAAGCGCACAGGAATCTGCTGGCTGTCTACAGCGACAAAGACATCCACGACGTGACCGCGTATCTTGCGAGCGTGAAATGACGTTCAAACAACTGATGCTCGCTGCTTCACTCGCTGTCGCTCCAGTCGTGCTGGTGGCGCAAGCGCAGAGCGGTCTCGATCCGGCGGCGATATTGAAGCCGCTCGAGGCCTCCTGGCCGACCTTCTCGGGCGATTACACCGGCAGGCGCTACAGCGCGCTGAAGCAGATCACGCAAGCCAACGTGAAGAATCTCACGTTGTCGTGGATGATTCGAGTCGTCACTGGATCTCGTGGCGGCCTGCCGCCGACCATCATCGGCGGCGTCGGCACGCGCGAATTTACAGCCGGCACGATCAAGGGCGCGATTCTCGCCGTCGACGATGTGCTCTATGTGACGGCCCCGGATAACGTCTGGGCGCTCGATGCCCGCGACGGCCGCGAGCTGTGGCATTTCTATTGGAGGACGCGCGGTGCGACGCATATCGGCAATCGCGGCGCCGGCATGTGGCACAACTATCTGTTCTTCGAGACACCCGACAACTATCTGGTGTCGCTCGACGCGAAAACCGGGCAGGAGCGCTGGCACGTCGAGATTGCCGACTTGAATCAGCAATATTTTTCGACGCCTCCCCCCATCATCATCGGCAACCACGTGATCGTCGGCACGGGGAACGACCTCGATGGTCCGGGGTTCCTGCAGTCGTTCGACCCGGAGACCGGGAAGCTTCAGTGGAAGTTCTACACCGTGCCGATGAATGCTGGCGATCCCGGCCTCGACACGTGGCCAAGCCTCGAGGCCGCGCGCTACGGCGGTGGACACACGTGGATGCCTGGATCCTATGATCCCGCCACCAATCTCTATATTTTCGGTACTGGTAACCCTACTCCCGCTTACACCGGTGTGGGCCGCCCCGGCGACAACCTCTTCACCTGCTCGCTCATTGCCATCAACGTCGACACGGGCAAGATGGCGTGGTACTACCAGACGTCGCCGCACGACACGCACGATTGGGATTCCGTGCAGGCTCCCATCCTGATCGATGCGACCGTGAGCGGCAAACCTCGAAAGCTCGTCTCGATGGCGGCCAGAAACGGGTATTTCTTCACCGTCGATCGCACGACAGGCGAACCCATCGCCACAACGAAGTACGGAACGTCGACCAACTGGGCCAAGGGCATCAACGAAAAGGGTCTTCCGGTGCCGGACCCGGCCAAAGAGGCCACGATCCCGGGAGCGCTGGTGTCGCCGGTTGAAGGTGGGACGACCAACTGGCAGCCGTATACGTACTCCCCGCAAACGGGTCTCTTTTACACGCAGGAGCAGAACGGCTTCAACATGCTGTACCTGAGCGATCCCGATCCACGGGGATCGATGGGCCTCGGCGGTAAGATCCGCACCGAAATCGGATCGGCGCCAAGGTTTCTGACCGCGCTCGACCCGGCGACGGCGAAGGTCGTCTGGCGGCGGCCCTATGCAAACTCGTCGGGTGGCGCAAGCGGGCTGCTGACCACGGCCGGCGGTCTGCTGTTCGGCGGCGACGGAAGCGACAATTTCGTGGCCCATGACGCCAGGACGGGGAAACCACTCTGGCATACACGCATCGGTGCCGTCTCCAACGCGCCGCAGACGTATCTGGTTGACGGCCGGCAGTACGTGCTCGTCGCCACGGGCGACGCGCTTTGGGCGTTCTCGCTGTACTAGTTCTTCGTCATTTCACTTCCGGCCCGTCCCCGTCGTCGGCTTCTGCATTGATCTCGATCACATTTCTATCGGGATCCATGATGTAGATCTGGGGAAATCCGGTTGGTCCCTTGATCCTCAACCGTATCGATCTCAGCGGGTCCTCGTGCTGCGGATGGTAGCCCTTCGCTTCCAGATACTCGAGGGCCCGGCGGAAGCTCTTCACGCGAATAGCGAAATGACTGTCTTGCGAGTTCAGGCCCTTCCCTTCTCGAAACGTCGGATCGTCGGCGACGATTAGATGCAAGTCGCGGCTTCCAACGCTGTACCACGCGCCGTCGAACGAGAACGCCGGCCTCGGGATTTCCTTCAAGCCCAGGACATTCGCATAAAACTCCTTCGCGCGGACGAGATCGCTGACCGCAACGGCGACGTGATGAATGGTGTCGATCTCGAGCATGGCGTCCGTCATTCGAGCATCGCGGCTTCCCCGGCGGTCAGCCTGAAGCTGCCAGCGCCGATAATGCCCTGGAGCTGATCGGGGCGTCGCGCGCCAACGATCGCGGCTGTGATTGCGGGGTTGTTCAGCGTCCACGCGATCGCCACTTCGCCTGGCGTTCGGCCATGCCGATCGCCGATCTCGCGCAGTCGATCGACAAAGGCAAACGCCCGGCTCAGCATCGGCTCCTGAAAGAATTTGCCGTTGCGGCGCCAGTCCCCTTCGGGAAGCGAGGCAATCCTCTCGCGCGTCATCTTGCCTGTGAGAAGACCGGACTGCATCGGCGAGTATGGAATCACGCCGATCCGCTGCTCGAGGCAGTACGGAAGAATTTCCTGCTCGATGTCGCGGCGCAGCAGCGAGTAAGGCGGCTGCAGGCTTGTCGGCCGCTCGATGGCGCTGATCTGGCGCAACTGAGCCGCATCGAAGTTCGACACGCCGATCCACGCCGCCTTGCCTTCTCGGCGCAGCGCGACGAGCGTCTCCCACGCATCCTCAATCGAACCAGGATCGTGACCGGGCGGGCTCGATGGCCATACGGGCCAATGAATCTGGTACAAATCGATGCGTTCAGTGCGCAACCGCCGCAAGCTTCCCTCGATCTCCCGGCGAATCGACGCCGGGCTCAAGCTGTGCGACACGACCTCCTCGTCGTTCCATGCGAGGCTGCATTTCGTAAATACGTACGGCCGATCACGAGCGGGGATCTCGCTGAGCGCTCGACCGATGACCTCCTCGGAATGGCCAACGCCATAGACGGCGGCCGTATCAATCCAGTTGATGCCTTGATCGACGGCCGCGCGGATCGTGGCGATCGATTCGGCGTCGTCCTGCGGTCCCCAACCGAAGCGCCACTCACCGCCGATTGCCCACGCGCCAAGCCCAATCGATGTGAGCTCGAGCGTGGAATTTCCCAGTGTTCGTCGCAGCATCGTCCCTGTCATCTCTCCGAGCTACCGCTGAATCCGCGCGGAGCCGCCTTTGGCAAATGCTCTCACCTGTTCGACCTTTACCATTGTCGTATCACCAGGCGTCATCGCCACCAACGCGCCGTGCGCCCAGCCCAGCTTCAGCGCATCATCGGGTGATTCGCCGTTGAGCAGCCCGTAGATGAAGCCCGACGCAAATCCGTCTCCACCACCAACCCGATCGTAGACGTCGAGCTCACAAACTGGAGAGACATATGCCCGTCCATCCGCCCATGCGACGGTTTCCCACGTGTGGCGATTCGCAGAATGCACGTCGCGCAGCGTTGTCGCCACAACCTTGATTTGGGGATAACTGCTGACGACGTGGTCAATCATCGCGAAAAAGGCGCTCGGATCGAGTGACGACGTTGCAGCGATCTCGGGCCCTGGCAGGCCAAGGCCCTTCTGAAGATCTTCTTCGTTCCCCAGGAGCACGTCGACGTGCCGGACGATGCGGCCGAGCACCGCAGCCGCGCGGGCCCGTCCGCCGGAGGCACTCCAGAGCTTCTCGCGGTAGTTGAGATCGAACGACACGATGGCTCCGTGCGCTTTCGCTGCCTGCATCGCTTCGATGATCAACTCGGCCGTTGTCTCAGATAACGCAGCGAAAATGCCGCCGCTGTGAAACCAGCGGACGCCCGAGCCGAATATGGCCTGCCAGTCGAAGTCACCTGGTTGCAGTTGGGCCGCGGCTTCGTTGCTGCGATTGTAGAAGACGACCGGAGGCCGGATGCCGAATCCGCGGTCGCTGTACACCGTTGCCATATTCGGCCCGCGCGCGCCGTCGTGCGCGAACCGTCTGTAGAAGGGTTGCACGCCCATCGCCCGTACGCGCTCGGCGATGAGATCGCCGATGGGATAATCCACCATCGCCGTGGCGATTCCCGCGCGCATCCCGAATCCGTCCGCGAGATTTGCGGCCGTGTTGAATTCTCCGCCGCTCACATGAATCGTGTACGACTGCGCCTTGTGAAACGGGACGATACCCGGATCGAGACGATGAACGAGTGCGCCGAGAGCCAGAAAGTCGAGGGCGCCAGCGGATGGGATGCTGAGGGCTCTGTTCATATGTCCTCGAAAAGGGGTCGGGTGCCTTTTTACGTTCTGCGTAAAAAGGCA
>JAMQPK010000083.1 GCA_023717525.1 Vicinamibacterales bacterium
TCGGACGCGCCCTCGGCCTCTGCGGCCGACTGCGCCTGCTGCAGCGCGTCCGCGACGGCCTTCTTCACGCCATACCCCGACCCGGGAACCGGGTTCGCCAACCGTGGATCGGTAACTGGCAACCGCGTGTAGGCCGTCTTCAAGAGCGCCTGGGTCTGAGGGCTGGGATCGAGCGCGTTGAGCACGTACCCGCCGTAGAGGATGAAGTCGTTGATGCGCCCTTCCAAATCGGTATTGTGGGCGTGCTCTTCGGCAACCTTCGCGTCGGCAATGGCCGCCGCCATCTGCACCTGCAGGGGACTGGAGGGCGGCTGTTGAGCGCGGGCGATTCCCGCGCCGGGGCCGAAGACAATAAGGACGGCCGCAGACACCCCGGCGTAAACTGTGCGCATCGGAAGATTTTAGGTCTAGTTAACCGGTTGAGTCCAGCATCTCAGGGGGTAGATTCCGACCATGACAAAGCTGAAAAACGTGCGTTTTGTGGCCGGTTTGGCGCTGATCGGGCTGCTGCTGCTCTGCTTCGGCGGCGGAGTCCCCGTATGGACACGCGCCCAGACGACCGGCCCGCAATTTCGCATCGACCCGTCCTGGCCGAAACCACTGCCCGAGGGTTGGATTATCGGGCGCACGGGTAGCATCTGCGTCGATGCACACGACCATCTCGTTGTCACCAACCGGCGCGACATTACAGAGGAGGAGGCCGAGACTTCGAAGCAGGCGCCGTCCATCCTTATTTTTGACCTCGCCGGTAACCTCGTCGATTCCTGGGGCGACTCGAACACTGTGCCCAGCGTCATCCATGGCTGCTTCGTCGATCGAGAGAGCAACATCTGGCTCACCGGCAACGGTGACGGCATCGTCCAGAAGTGGACGCACGACGGCAAGCTGCTGATGCAAATCGGGAAGCGCGGGGTGTTCGACAGTGAGGATGGCACGAGCAAGACGCGGAATCAGAACGTGAGCCGTACTCAGTTCTTCAATCCTGCCGGAGTCGTCGTCGATCCGGCAAACGGGGATGTGTACGTGGCCGACGGGTACGGGAATCGCCGCGTGGCGGTCTTCGATCGCGAGGGAAAATTCGTGAGGCAGTGGGGGCGCCAGGCGACGAAAGAGGAGACCGAATCGGGTGCACCAGGCGCCTTCGCGCAGATCGTGCACTGCATCACGATGAGCAACGCCGGCCTGCTCTATGTCTGCGACCGGCAGGGCGACCGCGTCCAGGTGTTCGACAAGCAGGGCGCGTTCAAACGCAGCATCTGGATCAGAACGGGTACGCCGGCGCTACCCGATCCTCGAGGAACCGTCTGGTGGATTGCGTTCTCCCGCGATCCCGAACAGAAATACATGTACGTGATGAACGGCCGGAACGAACAGGTACACGTCCTCGATCACGCGAGCGGCAAGATACTGTCCAGCTTTGGCCGGCCCGGACACTGGATTGGAAATTTCACGCATGGTCATGCGATTGCTGTCGACTCGAGGGGCAATTTGTATGTCGCCGAGACCGATACCGGACGGCGCATGCAGAAGTTCTCCCCTGTTGCAAATCAGTAGGCGGATCGCGACGGTGGTGCTGTTGCTTGCGGCGGGGTGCCGCTCTGCAGAGCCGCCTCAACCGGCACAGGTCAGCCGACTGAAAGAGGCCGGAGCCTGGAAAGGCGTTGGCAACAGGACAATCGGCTTTGTGAGCGAGACGGGCGTGTTCCGCATCAACTGGAGCACGCGCAGCGTGGCTCCAACCGACGCGGGCACCTTCCGGTTAACGGTAAGGAGTGCGATCAGCGGCCGGCCCATTCGGGTGGTCGCCGATCAGGCAGGCAACGGTACCGGGAGCGTGGATTTCGTCGACGATCCTCGGATGTACGAATTCATCGTTGATTCGGCGGGGATTGACTGGTCGTTCAACGCGGAAGAGTGAGGAGCAGGACTGTCCCTCGCTCCTCACTTCCTACTTCCTACTTCTTACTTCTTACCTGCAACTATTCACAGAACGTCGACACGCGCTGAACGGAGCGCGCGTGCATCTCGCGATCCTCGAGCATGCCGCTCACGCTGACACGCTGCCCCACGTGGTCGTGGAGCTTCAGGCGGTTTCCCGAGTCGATCACGTCGATCTTCGCAGAACCCTTCTTCAGGAATCCTGATTTCCAGCTGCGCGCTTTCGGAGCGGAGACGCCGTTGGTGTCTTTCAGGCGGAACGTCCCGCCCTCGTGCTCGAGGCATCCACTGATCGTCACGGTTGCCATGGGCACTTCCATCGTAGCCGCCGCTTTGGGCTCCTCGATGGCCTGAGGCGTCGCCATCGGTATCATGGCCGTTGCCGCCGACGAATTCTGCACCGGCACGGTGGCCGCCTCGGGTGCTTTCGGCGCCGCTGCCGTCTTAGCCGGCACCTTCTTCACTGGCTTGGCACTTGGGTTCGCCTTGTCACCCGGCTTCGCCGCATCGGGCGTTGTGGCAACCGCGGCTGGTGCAGCCGTTGCCTCGGCGGAAGGAACGGCGGCGGCGTTCGCGGCGCTTGTTTCGACAGCAGCGGTTGATGCCGCGTCGCCCGCCACTCCGGCGGACGGCATCGGCCGGCGCGCGGCCACGACCATCACCGCGGCGGCGCCGCATGCGACACCCAGAATCACCGTCATGACCGCCTTCTTGGCGCCCGTGGATTTCTTCTCGTCGCCCATCTTTCTCCTCCTTGCGGAACCTTGGAAACCTGATTCCAGAGCAAAGGGAGTACCTCAATCGACGGGAGTCTTGAATGGGCGCAACTCCATGATAGTGCAGGGAATACTGCCTTCATGCCCATCGCTCCTACAGCGCTGGGCGCTTCAATTCTGTGATCGGGTGTCTGAGTTTGAACCGAAGGGCTACTGCAGCACTGTGAAGATCAGTGCATGCTGCACCGGCAGAAAGTCCAGTATGCGGTCGAGCTCGAATCCGAACCGCTCGATCTCGCCGCGCATTTCGTCGAAGCTCATTTTATGAAGGCTCGAAGCGGGCGCCTCCGGGTTCTCCTTCGCGTACTCCACGACGACCAGCCGGCCAGCCGGCTTCAGCGATCGCCGCACCCTCGACATGATCGGATCAGGATCGGCGAACTCGTGGAACGAGTGAGCGATGAACACCATGTCGAACGTGTGTTCCGGGAGGCGCGGATTGTCTTCGACGCCAAGCGTGTACTCGACGTTCGACAGCTTGTGGCTGGCGACGGCGGCGGCCGTAAGATCCAACATCTTCTGCTGAATATCGACGGCCGTGACCTTACCGCTCGGACCGGCGCGCTGTGCGAGGCGCCATGTGAAGTAGCCAGTGCCGGCGCCTATATCCGCGATGCGCGCACCTTCGGGAATGTCGAGTGCCCGAATGAGATCGTCGGTGCGCTCCACTTCCGCGCGCTCGGGCCGATCGAAAAAGGCGACGTTTTCCGACACCCCCCCGATCTCACGTGTTCGCTCGCCGGCCTGAGTGGACCATAGCGTTCGCAGGGTTCGCAGATACGCCACGACCTGTTCGATCTCTCGAGTAGAAAGCGTTGCGGCGTACGAAGGCATCAACGATCGCTTTTCCCGGCGCAGAGCCTTGAGCCGACTCTTGAGAAACGACTTATTTTGATGCGAGACGTCGCGAATCTGAATCGAGAGGTCGTCTTCGTTCAGCAGCAGCCCTTCGAACGTGTCTCCCGACGCCGTTTCGACAGCGATGGTGAGAAACCGCGGATGGATCTCCGCGTCTGGCGTCGTCAGCGACTGGCGTAACGACGCGGGCGTGCGCAGCAGCCCGATCCACCCGAGGTTCGGGCCGAGCGTGCCGTTGCTGTTGTCGAGCGCATGGCAAGCGGCGCAGCGGCCCTTCGACTCGAAGATCGCGCGGCCCGCCGTCGCGTCGGCACTCGACACGGCGGACGGGCTCTGAGCCGAAAGAGGGGAAACAAGGATCGCGACGGCAATGACCGCCGGCAGCGCCGAACGCATGGACGCGGAGTGTAGCACCGGCCAAGACTCGGTCTACAATGCGTTCGCTCAACATGCTTCAGCGAGTGCTCTTTCTGATGTGCCCGCTCCTCGTGTGCGCACCGGTGCCCCGCGCCCACGCCCAGACGGCCGGCAATCGCCCTGGCGCCAGCGAGAAGCGTGCAACGATCGTTCGCGTACCAGACGAGGCGATCCGCCTGGACGGCCGTCTCGACGATGCGGCGTGGAAAGATGCGCCGGCGATCACGGACTTCACGCAGAAGGAGCCGATCGAGAACGCACCGGCGACCCAGCGCATGGAAGTGCGGTTCGTCTACGACAACAAAGCTATTTACGTGGGCGCGCGCATGTACAGCCACGATCCTGCGACGTTGCAGGCGCCGCTCGGACGGCGCGACAACGTCGGCGCGCAGGCCGAGCACATCTTCGTCTCGTTCGACACGTATTTCGATCGCCGCACGGCCTACACGTTTGGCGTGAGCGCCTCCGGCGTGCGCATCGATCGCTATCATCCCCGCGATGACGAGGAAAGCGCGGACTCGGGCTTCGATCCCGTCTGGGAGGCCAAAACGGCGACCGACGCCGAAGGATGGACGGCGGAACTATGGATTCCGTTCGCACAGCTTCGATTCAGCGAGGAGGAGGTTCAGACCTGGGGGTTGAACATCGGGCGCTTCACCCCGACGCTCGACGAAGACGACTATTGGGTGCTCGTGCCACGCACGGACCGCGCGTGGGCCTCGCGGTTCGGAACCCTCCAGGGGATTCAGGGAATGCGACCGAGCCTGCGCATGGAAATTCTTCCCGTCGTCGGCGCCTCGTCGACAGTGAACGCGAACCGCGATCTGAACGACCCGTTCGATGACGGGCACAATGTGACGGGCCGCGTCGGCGCCGACTTCAAAATGGGGTTAGGGCCAAACCTGACGCTCGAAGCGACCTTCAATCCCGACTTCGGCCAGGTTGAAGCCGATCCGGCGGAAGTCAACTTGACGGCGTTCGCCACGCGCTTTCCGGAACGGCGGCCGTTCTTCACCGAAGGCGCGCGGCTGTTGACGACACCCAACCAGTCGAAGTTTTTCTACTCGCGGCGCATCGGCGCCCGCCCCAATGGACCCGCCCCGGGCGACTACATCGATTACCCTGAGGCGGCAACGATTCTCGGCGCCGGGAAGATTACGGGGCGCCTGCAATCACGGACATCGATCGGCGTGCTGGCCGCCGTCACGAGCGACGAGTACGCGCGCACGGCCCTCGCATCCCTGGCGGGGATCAGCAAGATCAAGGTCGCCCCGACTGTCGCGTATGGCATCGGGCGCGTGCAACAGGAGTTCGGGCGCGCGGGCTCGACCGTCAGCGCGCAAGTATCGACCCTTCATCGAGATCTTTCACCCGGCGATCCGCTCGCCAATCTCCTGCCGCGCAATGCACTTACCTATGGCGCCGACACGCTCATCCGGCTCAAGGGCGGCGAGTACGAGCTCACCTGGGCGGGGCTGGGCACATTCGTCACCGGAGAACCCAAGGCGATGGAGGCGGTTCAGCGCTCGCCGGAGCACTACATGCAGCGCCCCGACATGGATTACGAGCCCAGGCTCGATCCCACGCGCACGGCGCTGAGCGGCTATTCGCAGACGATGAGCTTCAATCGCATCAGCGGGCGCCACTGGCTCTTCGGCATCTCGTCGATTTACGACAGCGTCGCATTCGAAGCGAACCAGGTTGGGCAGATGAACGGCGCCGACGGCATTCAGCCAAACGTGAACGTCACGTATCGCGAGACCGTGCCGGGACGATTCTTCCGCACCTATTCGATCCGTGTGAGCCAGCAGAACGAATGGAACCACGGCTGGAACCGCCAGACCGGCACCGTCGGATCGACAGTAAATCTCACCTGGTTGAACTACTGGACGTCGGCATTCACCGTGACGCGCCTCTTTCAAACCGATGACGCGAGGTTGACGCGTGGAGGACCGCTGATGGGGGCTCCGCAGGGCTGGTCGGCGAGCGCCAGTTTCGGGAACAGCGCAACCGCGCAAACCCGGTGGACCGGATCGGCGTTTGCGAGCGAGAACGAGCTGGGAGGCACGGCCCGCCGCGCCAGTGGCACCTTCTCCTTTCGCCCCGGCCCGCGCTGGCAGCTGTCGGTGGCGCCGTCATACGAACGGTTGACCGACGCGCAGCAGTACGTCTCGACGTTGAGCGGCGGCCGCCCCGAAACGTACGGCAATCGTTACGTGTTCGCCTACATTGAACGCAGCACGTTCTCCACCGAGTTCCGCATGGGCTACACGCTGAAGCCCGACTTGAATCTCGATGTGTATGCGGAACCGTTCGCCTCGTCGGGACGCTACTACGACTACGGCGAATTGCTGGAGCCCTCGAGTCTCGAGCGGATCCCCTACGGTCCGCTCGACACGCCGCCCGAAGTGCTCAGAAATCGTGATTTCAACGTCCAATCGTTCCAAAGCAATGTCGTCTTGCGATGGGAATGGCGGCCCGGCAGCACGATGTACCTGGTCTGGCAGCAGAATCGCGATGCGCGCTACCCCTACGGCACGCGTGTCGGGATCGGAGACATGTTCAGCTCGGTGAGGGCACCCGGCAGCAATATCTTCCTGATGAAGACGTCGTTCTGGATTCCGGTGAGATAGGGGCAGAAACCTGAAAGGTGGAAAGTTAAAAGTGGAAAGTGGAAGGTAAGTAGAAGGAAACCTTTCACCTACCTTCCACTTTCAACCTTCAACTTTCTACCTTCCAGGATCACTGCGAGCATCCGCGCGCCGTGACATCCCACACGACTTCGACCTTCCCGTTCCTGATGCCGTACATGTGATCGTATTCGTTCACGACGGGATCGCAGTGCGGAACGATCACCTCGAGCTTGTCGCCGATCTTGTATTCCTTCGACAACGGGCTGGAAAAGCGCAGCACGCCGAATTCGTCTGAACCCGCGTTGTAGGCAATGCCGGGCTCGCCGATGACGCCGGCCGTGGGCACATTCAACGTCAACGCTTTTGCGCCGGCATCGGTCGTCAGCGACCGGGGGAACCGGTTGTTCACGACCGTCGCGATCACCGTCAGTGACGGTGCGAAATCGGTGAACACCGCGTTCCCGTCCTCGCTGCCAATCGCCAGGTACTGCATATCCATGAAGAGGTAGCTGCCGGCCTGGACGTCGGTGAAGCCCGGAACGTGATGCATGATGTTGTAGGTGCCGCTGCCCCCGCCGCTGAAGATCTCCGTATTCAAGCCGGACTTCTTCATCCCGTTATAGGTCTCGATGTTCGGCTCCATGGCGCTCAGGGCCGTCGCCTTCCGGTTCGCAAAACCCTTGGCGTGCTGAACGGCCCCGTCGTAGGACAACATCCCGCGCAGTTTCAGGTTTGGCAGCGTATCGACGAGTTGCGCCAGCTTCAGCGCGCCATCTCCAGCCGGAATGCCGCTGCGCGTGCCGACGGCGACGTCGATGACGACATCGGCGATGATGCCGGCTTCCCTGGCGGCGTCGTTCAGATCCCGTGCGTTCGGCTCGTAGTCCACGGCCTGGATGAAGTCCGGGTGAGCCTTGCGGATGCTCATCGCGCGCCGGATTTTCCCGGCCGATAGATTCCCGGTTGTCATCAGAATCCGGTCGACGCCGCTCGCGACCAACGCCTCCGCCTCGGTCAGCTTGGCGCAGCAGATGCCGATCGAGCCGGTGGACAACTGATACTTCGCGATCGCGGCCGTTTTGTGCGTCTTCGCATGCGGACGGCTGGCGAGGCCGTTCTTCTTCAACGATGCCTGCAGGAAGGCGACGTTCTTCTCCATCTTGTCGAGATCGACGCAGAGCGCCGGAGTATCGAGCTCCCACTTCGACACGCCGGGCTTCGCACGGTCGTCGACCGCGGTGGCACGCATTTCGACGGCCTTGTAGCCGTTCACTGGTTTGGGAATCCAGACATGAGCGGAAGCGTCTGCACTCATCTGCTCATCTCCGTGTACGGAATCTCATGGAACATCGGGAGGCCTGCAGCCTGAATAACGCGAATCAGATCTGCGCGATTGTGGAACTCCAGGTGGTCGCGGTCAATCAAAACCGTATTCGGATACAGCGGCGCGAGCCGCCGGAACTCGGCGTCGATCAGCCGGAAACGGCGCACCATGACCTCGGCACTCTCGTGCGGGCGGTTGCGCCTCAGAATGTGCTTTTCCACCGTGTCGGTGCTCGACGTCAACACGATGACTTTGTCGGGCGTCCACGTGTCGCCAATGGCCAGAACTCCCCGAAGCTCCTCGTGGCACTCGGGCGGGTATTCGGCAATGTGGGCTTCGAGCGTAATCCGGGACCCTTCGAAAAAGATCACCCGGCCCGGCCGATCGTGGTCGGCGGCGTCGCGGTAGTTGGCGTCGTACACCCAGGCGAAGTACGCGGTGACGCCAACGGCGTTGCGGCCGGCCTCGATGTCCTCCAGAACCCTCGGATCCCAGACACCCTCTTCGCCCTCGCCGTAAGACCCGTTGCGATACAGGTCTCCAAGCTGTCGGAGAAGCGTGCTCTTGCCGATGCCCGGCCCTCCCACAATCGCCACGCGCATGCGGTGGAGTTTATTACTTCCGGAGCAGGGCGACGATCTCGCGGGGACTCAACTTGGGGCGTTCCCCGGCGTTGTGGACCACGACCTGGCTGCCGGCGAGTTCGGTCGCAGTGCCCAGATCACCCGCCCTCCGGAGGCCAGGGATATAAAGATGATCGAGGAAGTCCTGATCGCTCGACGTGTCGAAGCGCCCGACGTCGAGGACCGCTGCGCGACCTGGCACGAGCGCTGCCGCGAGCAGTGCTGCCAGCGCGGCATCTCCGCCGGCGACGATCGCGGCGTCTGGATGCGCGTGAATGGCCGCCACGATATCGGCCACACGCTGGCTGGCGGCTGTCCGGTTGTAGGTTTCGAACTGTGGAATCCTCGCTGCCGCTTCGGCGTCGAACGGTGTGAAAGCAATTGGCAGCAGCGTGAATCCCGCGGCGCGCAGTTGCCCCTCGAGCTCCGGATCGTTGCCGGCCGAAAGGATGGTCCGCCTGCGTGCCGCTCGCACCGTGGCGCTTGGGGTTGGCGGAATCGAAGCCGGATCGCCAAAACCCAGCGCGTGCCGGAGCGCGCGACCGCGCGCTTCCAATGGTGTCGTTGCAAGCTGGCGTTTAGCAGCGTCGATCCAGTTGGCGGTCAACTGCTGGGCATCGACCGCACCAGACGGCATCGCCCGTTGATGAAACACCAGCACGTCCGACAACGGATCCGCCGTGAACGCCTTTTCGACTCGCCGCACATCCGGAGGCGCCTGCTGCAGCCACCGCGCCATCCATGCGTACATTGCCTCGCGAGAATCGCGATTGTAGTTGTGCACCGCTTGAAACTGGACCGCGTGGACGCGGTCGGCTGCGCCGTACAACGAGTAGATCGCGCGCACCGCGGGGTACTCGCGCTCCATGGTGTTCACGGTCCAGTCGCCCGTGGCCGACACCATCAGCAGCGGCCGTGGCGCGATCGTCGCCGCGATCTCTACATTATTAGTATCCAGACGGAGGCCGGGCGGGTTCTCGCACACGCAGCCTCCCTGCATGTGAAGCGAGATCATGTTGACGGGAACTGCAACCTTCACCCTATCGTCAATCGCAGCAATCAAAAATGTTTGCGTGCCTCCGCCAGACTCGCCGGTCATGCCGATCGCATCACGCCGAACGTAGGACAGCGACTCCAGAAAATCGAGGGCACGAATTCCGTTCCACACCTGCAATCCGCCGACGCTGAGTCCCCAGAGATATTCGCGCGGGCCGCCGAACAACCGATGCTCGAGTTGACGGCTGTCGTTGTAGCCGATCAAGTCGTACAAGAACACGACGAAGCCCTGTCGCGCGAGATTGATCGCGCGGCCAGGCGCCGACAACACCGGCGTGTTTTCGAGACGCCCGTACGCCCAATGTCCGTGTGGCGAAAGAATCGCGGGAAACGGTCCGTCTCCGATCGGACGATACAGATTTCCCGTCACGAAAAATCCCGGCACGCTCTCGAAATACACTTTCGAGACGGTGTAGTCGGCGTGCGTCACTTCGCCGAAGACATTCGCGCGAAGCGGTGTACGTTCCGGCATCTGAAACAAACCGGTGGATGCAAGAATGTGCTCGCGCACGTACGCAGATCGAGCTTTCCACGGATCCAACGAATTGAACTGTGGCGGTGCAAAAGTGTCGTTGAGCGTTCGATACGTCGCTGTTTGCGCGATTGAAATCTGCGCGGAGGCAGTCGATCCAGCGAAATGGAGTATCACGACGATCACGAGTGCAAACGTGCGCATGGATCGCGACGCTAAGCCATAAAAAATGCGACAACAATCCGCAGTTTGTCTCAAATTGTCTTGACCGATCATCTCGACAGCCTTAGGGCTCGTGCAACAATAACTCATACACGTAGTTCCTGTACGCGCGGCGCGATTCTGTCATAACAGGGGCGTGCGAGAACCGCCGGCGGTCACGCGCCTTCGGCGCAAATACCGGGTCGTGGCGCCGGAATTTTCACGATGCCACGTCCCGCCTCTCACGAATTCGCGGAGTTTTTCGCTGCGTACATCGCGCGCGTTCCCGAGACAGATCCCCTTCCTGCACTCGAAGCACAGCCCGCCGAGCTTTTGACGATCGCGGACCGGATCGCACCCGACGACGAGCGGCATCGGTACGAGCCCGGCAAATGGAGCGTGCGCCAGGTGTTCGGCCATCTCACGGACACCGAGCGCGTGATGGGCTATCGCGCGTTCTGCATCGCCCGCGGCGAGGAGAAACCGCTGCCCGGCTTCGACGAAAACGAGTACGTGGCCCGCGCCGACTCGGACGAACGGCCCGTCAAGGAGCTCGCGCACGAGTTCGCCGCCGTGCGTCATGCGAACCTGTGGGTCGTCCGCCGGTGGACCGACGAACACTGGGGGCGTCTCGGCAGCGCCAACGGCCGAGTGCTGTCGGCGCGCGCCATCGCGTACATCATGGCGGGGCACGTCCGGCATCACGTTGCGCTATTGAGAGAAGCCGTGCGCTGGCGGGGTTCGGCGCACGCAAGGTCCGCGGTGTCGGCAAGTTGCGCGAGCAGCTGTACACGGACCGGTTGCTCGAGCGGTGATGAGCCCCGCGGGAAGGCGCGTCGGGACGACTACTGAAGGACCGTGACGACCGCTTCGCGCGTCGCCGGCGGCTCGTTCCGCCCGCGGACCGCGGCCTCCACGCGCAGCAGATAGCGGCCGGGCGCCAGCTCTTTCAGCGGAATCCGCTTCGCGTAGCCGTAAATCTCCCAGGGCTTCTCGCCCGCCGCGCCATTCTCCAGTTCGTCGCGGCTGACGATGACGTTCGTGCCGCTCTCGGAGACCAGCCGCACGGTGACCTCGATATGACGCGCCTGGCGTGAGCTGTCGTTGTCGTAGATTTCCGTGTACAGGGCGAGCACGTCGCTGCGTGGAAACTCGCGGCGGCTGGTTGCCGGCGCGGGCAACAGCTTGTTGCTGACGTTCGGATCCGGCTGAATGCTCGGCGTCTGCTGCACCGATGGGGTCGTCATCAGCAGCCCGCCGACCATGAGCTTCTCTTTGCGGAAATCGGGCACCTCGAGATCGTAGAACACCGACCCCGCCTGACCGCTCACCGATTCGCGCGCCCCAATTTTTATTTGATACCGCCCCGGAGCGAGGCTGATCCGCGGGTTCGCGCGCACGCCGTGGGCCGTCACCCGATCGCGCGTTTCGGGCCGGAGCGTGAGATCGAGCTCGGTCCAGGCCGGCGCGATCGCTTTGCCCTGGGCACTGAGGCCGAAAAACGACAGCTCGATCTTGTTGGACACCATGCCCTTCGCATTCGGCTCGGTGTACGGGAGCCTGCTGCCGTCGAGCTCGATGGCCAGGGCGATCGATGCCTCGTTCGCGGTGTTCTTGAACGGCGCGGCCTGCACCGTGAACGTGAGACCGCTCTGAGGAATAGGACTCAGCAACGCCGTGAGCAACGGCGTCGACGCTCTCTTGCCATCGGGACGCCGCGCGTCACGGGCGGCGCGCGCCTCTTCGTCGCGCTTGCGCTCTTCGGGCGTGCGTCCTCTCGGCGCCGCGTAACCCTTGCGCGCTTCAACGCGCAGGTTCGGACGCTTCACGCGCACCTCGATCTTGTAGAACCGGCCGTCGCGCGGATGGGTCGGCGGATAGTAGCCGAGCACGTAGTAGCGGCTGTTGGCATCGACGATCCGCTCGAACGCCGGCGCCACGTTGTTGGTGTCCAGCGTCGCGAAGCCGCCCGTTTCCTCGGTCAGCTCCCGCAGCGTGTCCTGCGACGTCCGGAACTCCTGCCTCAACTCGTCCTGCACGTCGAACGTGCCCGAGGCCCCCGTAATGCCATTGGCGGGGGTGTTCCTGCCCGGCACGAGCAGGATGGGACCCGGGGTACCGGCCCCGCTGGCGAGCCCCGCGCCTTCCATGAAGTCCGTCGTCATACCCGCCAGGCCGCGGGGATCGACCGCGTAAAAATTCACATTGGCCCGCGCCGCCATAGAGATGGCGTCCTGGCTCGCGCGGATCACCGTCGTCGCGTCGAGTGCTCCGAAGACGTCGCGAATCGGATAGTCGAGGCCTTCACTGAAGAACAGCAGGGCTTTGCGTCGGCCACGGACGCTGCCAAGAAACTCGGCCGTGTTCTTCAGCGTGTCGAGGACCGTCAGCGCGCGTGTCCCGCGCTCGAGCTCCGTCGGGTCCGACACCCGGCCGTAGCCCGCCGGGTCCTGCTGGTTGATCGATCCAGTGCCCGGATCGGGCGTCGTCTGCGAGGTATAGCCGAATGCGATGGTCTGGTAATACGAGTCGAGCCGCTCCAGGCTGAGCGAGCGCATGCGCTGCCCGATGAACTTGTCGATGGCGGCGACCAGAAGCTCGCGATTGCTGGTGAATTCCTGCGCCGTATCTTTTCGCCCGCTCGTATAGACCACGGCGGCCAGGTCGTTGGCGCCCATGAACTCGCGGACGAACTTTCGAGCCGCGTCCTTCAGCGGCGTGCTGCGCATCGCGCTCACGTCGAGATCGTCGAGCACGATCACATAGACGCGGCCGTCGAACGGCCTGCGGTTGGTCTGCGTGTCGGCGACGACCAGCCGGCCCTCGTGAACAAAGTCGATCGACTTCTCGACGGGGATACCGACCTGCGAGAACGTGTCGATCTTCTGCGGCCGGCCGTTTTCGAAGACCTCGAAGTCGTCGCGCGTGAGACCCGTGACGAAGTTGCCCTGGTCGTCGGTGACGACCACGTCGACGTCGACGTAGTTCACCTCGACCTGAAAGGTGACTTCCGGTGTCTGGGTCTGCTGTCCATGGAGAGTGGGCACCTGCAGGCCGACCGCAGCCGCCAGGAGAAGGAATGCGCAGTATCGAGTCATGGGGATTATCTAAATGTAGGGACGCCTTTCTCCTGCGTCAAGAGAAGATCGCCCCATCCTCGGATTCGGATCCAGCAGAATGTATTTGATCCAATAATTTGGTGTTTTGAAGTCCCACGAATTTTTCTTGACCAAGAACGAACAGAGCGCCTAACCTTAAGCACTTCAACCTTAGATTATAGACCTCGGTGGTTTGACTGTACGGCACTTTTTTGAGAAGGAGCTCAGTCATGCGGCGAATCCTCCCCTCGGTGTTGGCGTGGCTTGTGTTCGTGTATGCGCCGGCCGGTGCGCAGACACTCGGCACAATCACTGGCGAAGTGAAAGATGCATCGGGCGCGATCATTCCCGGCGCCACGGTGACGGCGACCAATACCGGAACGAACGCGGCGCGCGAGATGCCGAGCAACGGAGCCGGCGTCTACACGTTTGCCGCACTGCCGCCCGGTCCGTACGTCGTCAAGGCCGAACTGCAGGGCTTCAAGACGGCGCAACAGCCCATCGAGCTGCACGTCGAGCAAACCGTCCGCGTGAACTTCACGATGGAAGTCGGCGAACTCGCCGAGTCGATGGTCGTCTCGGCCGTCGCGCCGCTCATCACAACGGAAAACGCGACGGTCGGCACCGTCATCGAGAACCGCCGCATCGTCGAGCTGCCGTTGAACGGACGCAACTTCCTGTCGCTCATCGCGTTGAGCACGAACGTCACCTCAGAGTTCGCGGGCGCAGGTCAGGCAGGAGATCGCCAGGGCGGTACCCGCGCCAATCAGAATTTCTCGATCGCCGGCCAGCGGCGCGAGTACAACTACTACACGCTCGACGGCACGGACAACACGGACGTCAACTTCAACACCTACATTCTGCTGCCATCGGTCGACGCGCTCGAAGAGTTCAAGGTCCAGACCGGCATCTACTCGGCCGAGTTCGGCCGTGCGGCGAGCCAGGTGAACGTCGTCACCAAGTCCGGCACGAACGCGTTCCACGGCTCCATCTTCGAGTTCCTCCGCAACGACGCGATGGACTCGCGCCCGTACTCGTTCTCGGCAGCGCAGGCGGCGCTGCCGAAGCCGCCGTTCAGCTGGAACCAGTACGGCTACACGCTTGGTGGTCCGATCTGGAGAAACAAAGTGTTCTTCATGTCGAACTGGGAGGGCTACCGCGATCGCAAGCAGTTCCAGCAAAACTATAATGTGCCCCGCAACGAGTGGAGGACGGGCGACTTCTCGTCGTATTCGGGGGTGCTGTACGATCCGGCCACCTGTACGGTCGCCAGTGCATCCGGCGTGCGGACGTGCCAGGCGTTCCCCGGCAACCAGATTCCGGCCAACCGCATCCATAAGACCTCGAAGCAGCTGCTCGAGTTCTATCCCGCGCCAACCGCCGCGGGCACCGACGCCTCGGGCACGGTGAACAACTACACGGCGATCCAGGATCGCGTGATCGACAAGGATCAGTTCACGCAGCGCTTCGATTTCGTCCAGAACTCGGCCTCGACCTGGATGGGCCGGTACAGCCACAGCCGCGACTCCGAAATCAGTCCGGCGCTGGCGCAGAACGGCACCAAGCTGAACAACAAGATCCACCAGGCCATGCTCGGCAACACCCGCACGCTCTCGCCGACTGTCGTCAACGAATTCCGGTTCGGATACAACTCCTTCTACAACACGTTCGGCCGCGAGCTCGCCAACGTGCGGGACGTCACCTCGGAGCTGGCCATCCCTGGCATGGCCAGCATTCCCGGGGACGCCTGGGGCATTCCGAGCATCACCATCAACGGGTTGAGCGGCTTCGGTGACAGCACCGAGGGGCCGTACACCGTCGATAACAAGATGTTCGAGTTCATCGACAACGTGTCGTGGATCAAGGGCCGGCACTCGTTCAAGGCCGGCGCCCACTTGCGTTCCGACCAGTACAACCAGGTCGGCAACCAGTTCCCGCGCGGCGGGTTCCAGTTCGACGGCCGGGCGACCGGGTCGTTGAACAGCAACGCGATACCTATCGCGCCCGCGTTTGCCGACTTCCTGCTCGGCTACCAGCGGCTCTCCGAGCTGTCGGTCCAGCTGGCGGTGACGGAATTCCGCGCGGTCAGCCAGAGCTACTACTTCACCGACACCTGGCGCATGCGCGACAACATGACGCTCGATCTCGGCATTCGGTACGAATACGTCCCGCCGTTCGAGGACAAGGCCGGCACGCTGATCAATGCCTCGATGCCGTTCTTCGACCAGGGGCTGCCGGTGGCCGACATGTCGCGGCATCCCACTCTCGTGCGCATCGGGGAAGGTGATTTCTACGAAAATTTCAACATCCGTTTCGCTCCGTCGATGCAGACGGCACGTGACGGACGCCTCGGCAACCGTCTCGTCAACGACGACAAGCTGAACCTCGCGCCGCGTGTCGGATGGGCCTGGACGCCGGCCAGCAACACATCGATTCGCGCCGGCGTCGGCATGTTCTACATGCAGGACACGGGCAACCCGCGCTTCGACATGGCCCGCAACGCGGCCGGGCGCCGTCAGGACACCTCCGACCAGTTCTTCAATCTGAACTGGAACACGCCCTTCGCGGGCTCGGGGTCGGCCAATGCCTGCGGTACGCAGCCGCCAATCGTCTGCGTCCCCCTCCACTACGTACTCGGCAACGATGTCGAGCGGAAAACCCCCCGGATGCTGCAGTATCTCTTCAACGTGCAGCGCGAGATCGGGGGCAACACAGGGATTGAAATCGGCTACCTCGGCTCGCGCAGCTCCGAGCTCGAGCGCATGTTCGATCGCAACGAGGTCATCCCCGGCCTCGGCAGTACGCAGGACCGGCGGCCGTATCCGGAGTTCACACGGGTGCAGACGATCGGCAACGTGGCGGAAGCGAGGTACAACTCGCTGAGCGCCAAGCTGACGCGGCGTATGAGCAACGGGTTCGCGGCGCTCATCGGCTACACGTTCGCGAAGTCCACCGACAGCGGCAGCGGCATCCGCACGCTGAATGGCGACGCGCTGTTCCCGCAGAACAGCAACTGCGCGGCGGATGAAGTCTCGAGCGGATGCGAGTGGGGCCTCTCGGTCTTCGACGTGCGCCACCGTATTGGCTCGTCGATCATCTACGAGCTCCCGTTCGGCGACGGCAAGAAGTACCTGCAGGGCGGCGTCGGTGGAGCCATCCTGGGCGGCTGGCAGATCACCAACATCCTGAGCCTGGCGAGCGGCTCCGCGCGCGACCCGAACACCGGCACCGATCGGGCCGGCACCGGCAGCACCAATCGCCCGAATTTGGTTTCAGGCCAGGATCCCAACGACGGCCCGAACACGATTCAGCAGTGGTTCAACACGGCGGCGTTTGTGCAACAGCCGACGGGCACCTACGGCGATTCCGTCCGGAATTCGATCGTGGGTCCGGGGATCTTCAACTTCGATATGTCGATCATCCGGAACTTCGGGCTCGGCGGCGGCAAGTCGCTGCAGCTCCGGCTCGAGGCCTTCAACACGTTCAACCAGGCGGTCTGGAACGATCCGAACACGAATGTGGCGAACTCGCAGTACGGGCAGATCACCTCCACGCGCAAGCCGATGCGCGAACTGCAGCTCGGCATCAAGTTCGGCTTCTAGTCCGTTCGTGTTCTAGAACTTACTTACCTGCTGGCGAGCGTCTGCGTCATCCGTTTCTCGGATGGCGCAGCGCTCGGCGGGAGGCGCGACGACACATAAGACGCGACCGCCACGAGATCCTCCGGACTGAGCTTCGCAATCGCAATCTTCATCAGTTGAGCCGACGCGCCGTTCCGCGTGCCCTGCTGCATGTCCCACATCTGCCGCACGATGTAGCTCGGCGACCGGCCCGCGATCGGCGGCACATCGGCGACACCCATCAGGTCGAGGCCATGACACGTCACACACGGCGTCGTCTTGCCTTGGATAATCTCGTTTCCTGACATCCGCATTCCGCCTGTTGTGACAAGATCCTCGCCCTTCTTGATGCTGCCGGGCGGCACGTACGCCACAAATCCTGAGTGGGGGTTACGCAGCGTCTCGGCCTGCTCTTCGTTCTCCGGCATCTCGATGATCCGGCCGGCAATCGGCTCGGTTCGTTCCTGCGCAATCGGCAGAAATAGATTGCCGGCGATGCGCGTCTTCGGCACGAGCTCGCTTTCGACGACGCGGATCCACGGAGTCCATTTGATGGCCGCGAAATACTCGGCCGACTCCGTGATTTCGTCGTCTGTCATCACCTTCGCGAGGTCGATCATCGTGTTCGTATTCGGCTTGCGCGGGTCGGCGGTTCGTCGCAGGCCATCGCGGAAATCGTGGATCTGGCGCACGAAGTACGAGACAGGTAGGCCCCCGGGCGGGGCGTTCTCGGGCCGGCCCTTGCCGTTCGGCAGATGACACGATCCACATCCGCGCGCGGTGTTGCCCGCACCGGCCGCAGGCCCCTGCTTGATGATCCGCGGCATCGGCATACGATGATCGCCCGGGAACCAGTCGATCACATTTCCGCCGTCGCGCACATCGACCAGCGAATATTCCGCCTTACTGCCCGCGGCCCGCCGAGGCCGTGTCTGCTCGGTCTGGTCCTCGTTCGGACGCAGATTTCTGGTCGGCGCGGCCTGCGGCGCCGCTTTGTCGCCGGCCTTCGCGAGCGTGTCGAAGCCGTACGCCCACAGTGGCTCCTGATCGAACTGAATCGGACGGACGGGCGGCGCGACTTGGGTTTCCGCCGTTGGCACGACAGGTGGCAGAGCCGCTCGGCGAAGGTCGTAGAACCGCTGGACGGCCGCTCCGAGCGCGAAGCATGTGACCGCAAGAACGATCGTGCCGAGATATCGCTTCAACGGAGCCTCCCTGCCCTGGCGCACTCTGCCGCAATCGTCAGATACCGCTGCAGGCTGGGTGCCCCTATGACATATGGATGTGGATCAGATGGTCCGCGTTTGGCCAGAGCCGCCATTTTTGCCACCGATCCATCCCAGCTCGGGTGATTCGACAGGAAGATGTCGGCACCGGCTTTGGCCGCGGCATCGCGGAAGTGCTCGGCCGACTTGATATATGCGTCATACCAGTAGGCCGCGGGCTTCTCCGGGGTGATCGTGAAGTTGAACCCGGTGCCGCCCCACAAGGCCGCAACATGCGGAGTGCCCCGGTCCTTCACAGGCACCAAAGTGGAGATCGTGCCCGGCGTGTGGCCTGGCGTCGAGTAGAACCGCAGTGTCGTGTCGCCGAGCGTCAATTGCTGGCCGTCAATCACAGTCATGTCGCGCTTGGCCTTCGGCCACGCCCCACCGGTGCGCCCGAGCAGGTCCCAGTCGTCCGCCGACATCAGCACGTGCGCGCCGTAGCGCTCCTGCAGATACCATGCGCCGCCAGCATGATCACGATGGGCGTGGCTGATGACGACGTACTTGATGTTGGCCGGATCGAGACCGAGCTTCTTTAGTCCTCCGGCAACCTGATCTGCAACGGAATAATCATAGATGGCATCGATGATGATGATGCCGGCCGACGTCGTCACCGCCCACGCCGAGTACTCTTTTTCGCCCACGTAGTACAGATTGTCGAACACCTTCACTGGCTCCGCCGCCCAGCGCGAGCGATCGGGAGGCGCGGGAGGTTGCGCGCCCCGCGCGGGCAGATTGGCACGGGCAGGACCAGGCGCCGCAGGCGGATTACAGAGAGTGATGAGCGCCGTCTGCTCGTTGGCGGCAAGCGCCTTGGCCGCAGCGACGTGGCCGTCGACGGTATCGGGCACGGATTGTCCTCGGAGGCTTCCGCTGAACATTACAGCGAGCAGTCCCAGGGCCAGAAGCATGACGAAAGCGTTTCGTGTCATAGAACTCCTATTTGGCATCCGCAATCAGCTGCTTGATTTGGGCGACTGCAAGGTTGATCTTCACATCGGTGAAAATCTTGCCCATCTCAAGCGTCGCCAGGGTCTGATCGCCGTTCACGCCGCTCGGATCGTTCGGTCCAGTATTCGACAGCTTGTCCGGCCGGATCCAGCGCGGATCATCGCCGTGGGCCATCCGGTCGACGAAGAGCACCTCTGACGTGTCGTCGGTGCCGCTGTGGTTGTCGAGAGGGAGGTTGTGCTTCGGCAGGTAATCCCGCATGAAGTCCTTCTCTTTGTAATACAGATCTGGAATGTGAAATACGTGAACGCCCCTCGGGCCAAAATCCGAATTCATCTGTTTGGCCACCTTCGCCAGAGTCTGCTGCCCGCCTCCGTGGTCATCGATGAAGACCACGTTCTTGAAGCCGGCTGCGATGGCGCTCATCGCCACGTCGTGCGCCACGGCGCCAAAAGTTTCCTCTGAAACGTTCACATTTCCAGCCATGCGCATGTGGCTCGTCCGTTTGGCCTGGTCGATGACACCAGGCTCGACGAGTCCCCAATCGCCGGTCGGCGCAAACGGCATTGTGGGATACACCAGCGCGTTTCCGAGTTGTTCTGCGATTCTCTGAGCAAGGTAATGCGCAATGAAAAGATGTTTGCCGAGCGCGACACCAGGGCCGTTCTGCTCGATTGCGCCGGTATAGTAGATCGCCGTTGTCTTACCGGCCGCGATCGCATCGCGAACCTCCGTCCAGGTCATTTCCTCGATCAACAGCGATCGTGGGCCAGGCGACCCTTTCGGTTTTTCTGAAACAGAAGTCGGAGCGCCAGGCGCGAGCAACGGGCGAACGCGGATGTTCCGGAACTTGATCAGGCCCGGGCCATTCGGCCCTCCTGCCTGCAGACCCAACGCACCGTTCGTGAACTTGTCGTCATGCGCATCGACGGTTGTTTCGCCGTTCACCTTGACGACGAGGTGATTCCCCTGGGCTCGTACCTCGAACAGACTCCACTTGCCCATGCTCTTGACCCTCGCCGGCAACGTCGAGTGAACTCCGACGATGCTGCCTGTCGGCGAGACGGCGTGGTTGTCGCTAATGTTGATTTCGTAGCATGTCCCGAGGCCGCCGGTCGCGGACGGCTGCCCGCACCGGATGAAGAGGCCGCTGTTGGCGTTCGGGTCGGCCCAGAATTCAGCCGTCAACTCGAAATCGTCGAACGTCTCGGTCGATCGGAGAAATCCGCTAATCGGCGTGTCGGACGGCTTGCCCTCCGATGCCGGCCGCGTCTGCGCCGACGGATTGGCCGCCATCGCGCGATCGACGACAGTCCACCGAGCCTCGCCGACGGACGTCCAGCCGGTCAGCGTCGTCCCGTCAAAGAGGGAGCGCCAGCCAGACGACTGGCCTGCAGCAACCGCTGGACCACCAAGTGCGATGATCAGAATCACGCCGGCAAGACGGACTGGGTGCAGCGCCATCATGTTCCCTCCTGATTTCAAGTGTTTTACTTTATATAGACCGTCTTGGTGTTGACGAACTCTTTGATGCCGTAAGTACCAAGCTCGCGCCCGTAGCCAGATTCCTTGATGCCGCCAAATGGCAGCCGCGGGTCGGACGCCACGAGCGCGTTGACGAACGTGCATCCCGCCTCGAGCTGTCGCGCGACACGTTCGCCGCGTGCGATGTCCCTGGTGAACACGGCTGCGCCGAGACCGAAGACGGTATCGTTGGCGATTCGCACGGCGTCCTGCTCGTCAGTTGCCACGATAACCGCGGCGACCGGGCCGAAGAGCTCCTGATCATACGCGGGCATGCCGGGCTTCACGCCGGTCAAGATCGTCGCCGGATAGAAGGCGCCTGCGCCCGGAGGAATCTCACCCCCAAGCAAGGGCACCGCACCTTTCCTGACCGATTCGCGCACCTGGGCGTGCAGCTCGTCCCGAAGGTCGAATCGGGCCTGGGGCCCGATGTCGGTGCCCTCGGCCAAGGGGTCGCCCATCTTCTTGCTTTTCATGGCCGCGACAATCTTCTCCGTGAACGAAGCAACCAGCGGCTCGACGACGATGAAGCGCTTCGCGTTCACGCAGCTCTGGCCCGAATTGATCAGCCGCGAGGTCGCACAGACCTGGACGGCGTGATCCAGATCCGCATCCTCCAGGACGATGTATGGATCGGAACCGCCGAGCTCGAGCACCGTTTTCTTCAGCGCCGCGCCCGCTTGAGAGGCCACGGCCTTCCCGGCGGGCGTGCTGCCCGTCAGTGTCACCGCTCGGACGAGAGAGTGCTCGATCATCGCCTTCACCTGCCCGCTTCCCGCCAGCAACGTGCGGAACGTGCCTTGCGGGAAACCCGCCTGTGAAAATATCTCCTCGATGAGGAGCGCGCAGCCAGGAACATTGGAGGCGTGTTTCAGCACGCCGACGTTGCCGGCCATCAGCGCGGGCGCCGCGAAACGGAAGACCTGCCACAACGGGAAGTTCCACGGCATGATCGCGAGCACGACGCCGAGCGGCTCGAACGCCACGTACGACTTGGCGGCGTCCGTCTTGAAGGCTTCTGGCGCGAGGATGGCCTCGGCCTCGTCGGCGTAGTACTCGCACGCCCACGCGCATTTCTCGGCTTCGGCGACGCCCTGCTTCAGCGGCTTGCCCATCTCGATCGCCATCAGCTTCGCGAGCTCGTCCTTGCGCCGGCGAAGGATTGCGGCAGCCTGCTTCATCAGCGCTCCGCGCTTCACAAACGGCTCGGTCCGCCACGCTTTCCACGCCTCGTGCGCCTGATCGATAGCGGCCGAGACCTGCCCGGGAGTCATTTCATCGTAGGTTTTGATCGCTTCTCCGGTGGCAGGATTGACCGATGTCATTTTCGCCATGGGTTGGAAGTATAGTGGCGACAATGACCCTCCGGATCGGCATTGTCGCCGACGATCTCACCGGCGCCAGCGACACCGCCGTGCAGTTCGTCCGCGCCGGGTGGGACACCGAACTGCAATTGCGTCCGCGCGACACGCGCGCGAGCGTCGTCGCAGTGACGACCGATTCGCGTAACCTGCCTGCGCGCGTTGCGGCAGACGCTGTCACCTCTGCCGTCAAACGCCTTCGCGACGCCGGCATCAACCGCCTCTACAAGAAGATCGACTCCACCTTGCGCGGTCATGTGCGCGACGAGGTGCAGGCCGCTCTCGAGAGCTGGTCGCCGCGCGCGATCGCCATTGTCTGTCCGGCCTTTCCGGCAAGCGGCCGAACCGTCGTTGGCGGCGAAGTTCGCGTGAACAACGTGCCGGTCGCAGAAACCGCGTTCCGGAACGACCCGGTGACGCCGGTGACCGAGAGTCACCTGCCGGCCCTGCTCGGAGCGCCATCTGTTGCCGCTCCCCCGGGAGAGACTCCTGCGGACTTCGCTGCTCGTCTTCAACGCAGCGGACGCACGGTTGTCGTGGACGCCGTAACAGACGACGATCTGAAGAGGCTGGCGGAAGCTGTGGCGCTGATCGGCGGCGATGCCATTCCTGTTGGATCGGCGGGACTGGCGCAGCACCTCGCACTGATTTGGCGAGCAGCGGAACAACCCGCGCCGGCTGTCGTCATCGTCACGTCGTTGCAGGATGTCGCACGGCGACAGGCGGCGGCGGTCGAAGCGGCCGGCGCATTCCGTTACGAACCTGGACCAGACGAACTCATCGACGACCGTGCCTGGGCGCGGGCATCGGCGAGGATTCTCGACCGGCTCGACGAATCGAACTCAACGTTGTTGCTGACCGCGACGATGGACAGAAGCCGGGATCTTCCATCGACGCTGATCCCGAACCGCTTCGCCGAGCTTGCCGCTCGCGTCATCGCGCACAGGCCGCGCGGCAGTATTGCAGGGTTGGCCGTCACCGGTGGCGACGGGGCTCGCGCGCTCGTCGATGCGCTGGGTGCAACCGGCGTCGCGCTGCGCGACGAGGTGATGACGGGCGTTCCCATCGGCACCCTCCTCGGCGGTGTCGCGGAAGGGCTTCCTGTCGTCACAAAGGCGGGCGGCTTCGGCAGCGAGAATGCACTGGTCCTGGCGGTCAGGGCCATTCGCGACAGGAGATTCGCATGACGGCGGCGACGCTTCCCCTGCTCGGCGTAACCATTGGCGACGTCGCCGGAGTCGGGCCGGAGATCACTGCGAAAGCGTTGCTGCAACACCCGGGTCTGCGAAGCATCTGCCGGCCGATTGCGATCGGCGACGCGGCCGTGCTCGCCCGAGCCGTCCAGCTGATCGGCGGCGATCCTGCCGCCGTCAAGACACTCGATGCCCCGGCGCACGCGAGCAACGATCCTCGCCTGCTCGAAGTCATTCAGGAAGGCCGGGCACTCGACCACGTGGTTCCGGGAGTGATCAGCGCCGAAGCCGGCGACGCAGCAGCGCGGTACGTGATACGGGCATGCGCACTCGCGCGCTCGAAGGAAATCGACGGCATCGTGACCGCGCCTCTCAATAAGGAAGCGATGCACGCCGGAGGTCATCTCTGGCCTGGCCACACGGAGTTGCTCGCCCACGAGTTCGGCGTCGAGCGGTACAGCCTCGTCTTGTCGGCCAAGGATCTTTTCATCTTTCACATCAGCACCCATGTGTCGCTTCGGCAAGCCATCGAGGCCCTGACGCGCGATCGCACGTTGGAAGTGATCCGCCTGACCCACAGCTTCGCGCGCGCGTGCGGGCAAGCGCACGCCGTCATCGCCGTTGCAGGGCTGAACCCCCACGCCGGAGAAAACAGATTGTTCGGCAATGAGGACGCCGACATCATCGAGCCGGCCGTCAAAACCGCGCGCGCCGAGGGCATCAACGTTGTCGGGCCTATTCCTGCAGACGCGCTCATTCCGGCCGCGGTCCGTGGCAAGTATCAATTTATCGTTGTGTGCTATCACGATCAGGGACACGCGCCGTTCAAGGCGGTGTATGGGGACGAGGGCGTCAATATCACCGTCGGCCTTCCGACTGTTCGGGTGTCGGTCGACCATGGAACCGCCTTCGATATCGCGGGAACCGGTCTGGCGCGGGAAGCGAGCCTGGTGCTGGCGATGCGTCGCGCCGCAGCGCTCGCACCAGGCTGGATTCACGTTTCCTAGTACGTGACGCGCACTCGGTACTTCAGCACGGCCGTTCCGTCCGGAACGACCGGCACCGTGAACTGCGAGGCCCACGCCGACGTCTTCGTCCACTCGTGCGAGGACTGCAGCATCCGCCAGCTGCCGCCGATCGGCTCGTTCACTTCGACGGTCACTGGCACCGTCTTATGGTTGCGGAGGGTGATCTCGTACTCGACTTCGTAGGTGCTTCCCGCTATCTTCTGAAAGTCGATCTGCTTCCTCTCGCACACCACGTCGAACGCGTTTCCGATCTTCAGGTTGATGGTTTCGTCTTTCGGCGTGTGATCGACACGATCTTCGCCGACGAACTGCATGCCGCCGCTCGAGTCGGCCTGGTAGACACGAACGTTCCCTGCCGGCATCGGCATCCCGAGCCCGGCCTTCTCCTCGTTCTTGAACTGGTAGAACACCTGCACGACGTCCTTGATCGGCGCGCCAGGGTGCTGAACGTTGTGGTAGTAGAAATTCTGTCCTTCGACGACGTAGCGTTTCTGAATCGGGAACGCCGTCGCACCGAGCATGCTCACCTGTTTGGTCTCGTTGTTGTTGATCGTCGTCTTTCGGCCGAGCGTATACAGGTGATAGTCAGAAAACGCCTCCTGCGCCATCTCTCCAGCCGGCGCGGCCGCATCCCGCCGCATGGCGTTCATCTGAAGCTTGTCGATCACCTGGCGAACGCGATTCAGGTCGCCGGCCACGAGCTGAAGCTTGGCGTTGTTGAACGACGTGCCGCTGCCATTGGTCACGGTCACCCAGCCGTCCACGTCCGCTGTCTTGTCGTCGCGCGCCACGGTCAGCACGTAGTCGGCGTTCCACGACAGCTTACCCGCCAGATACGACGCTTCGACCCGGTGGCGTGCGCCGCCGGTATTGTCGAGCGTCCAGATGAGCGTGGGCCGCGAATACAGATTCCCGGGCAGCTCGGGAAACCTGATGTGATCGGCGTGCATGCCGGTGACAATTTCACCGTTGATCTGCCAGACCGGCGAGTTATTGAAGCTCAGCAGGTGCGCTTTCACTTCTTCCTCGCGCGTCGTGTTCAAGTCTTGTCGCATTCTGACCAGCGTGACGTCGCGACCGACGTATTTCCGTAACAGTTTTTCCGGCTCGAGGAGATCGTACTCGTAGTTCTGTTCGAGCACCCGCACGCGCGACGGCTCTGTCAGCGAGCGGAAGTGCACCGTCGCCGGGTTTACCGTGGCGGCAATGTCCATGAAATGCAGATCGGACGTGCCCCGCGAGAGTTGGAGGTTGCGCACATCGCGCACGAGCGCAATGTCGGAGTTGTAGACGGTGACGGCAAGCTCGGCTTGATCGTCGAGCGTCGTCGTGGCCGCCTGCTGTGCTGCGGCGCTGACCGTTGGCGATACTGCCGAATCGTGGAGAGAAACTGCGGCCGCAAGGCCGACTGCGAACGACGCATACCAGAATCGTGAAGACATGGACGGCTCCTTTGAAGAAATGCCCTTGTCCTTAGAACGGAGCCGGCTAGAAATCTTGCAGGGGGCGGGGATCCCAGGTGGTCCCGGCGTCGGTCGTGCTGAACGGGCGCCCGTCCGCCGTCGTCACCGACACGCTGCGGGCGTCCCGGGCGCGTACGGCCGACAGATCTGTAACTTCAGGGAAGGGCACACGCCGCCAGGTGCGGCCATCGGTCGAGAGCAGCACAGTGCCGCCGCGGCCGACCATCCAAACGACGGATGGCGATGGCGCCGAGCCGGCGGTCAGTTCCACTGCTATACCTGTCGGTTGATTCTCCCATTGAGCGCCGCCATCGATCGAACGCTGCACCGTCGATCCCTGAATAAGCCATCGAATCATTGGATCTGACGAGATGACTTGGATGCCTGCCGTCGCCCTGAGCCGCGCGCTCGCCTGCGCCGGCGCAACCGAGTCCAGCGCGTCGGCGGACGGCGGCGCGGGCGCGGCCGCCATTTCAGCAGCGGCAGCCGCCGGCGCCGCCGCCTGTTTGCTCAGCGTTTCCGCTTTGAACGCGTCGGCATCGCGGCGCAGCTCGTTGGCCGCGCTGCGTTCGGGCTGGTCAACAGCCCTCGCGCCGGCGGACGGCTCCTGGCGAAAAACAGGTGCGGGAGGTGCGACGGGTGCGGGAGGTGCGACGGGTGCGGGAGGTGCCGGCGATACAGATACGGACGCCTGTGGTTGCACGAGTTCACGATGAGGAACGGCAACCCAGACGGCTACGACCGCAGCGGCGGCCGAGAGCGGCACGGCCCATTTCAACCACCCGAGCGTGGACTGCCTGGGTTCGGCAGGTGTCGACGAGTCGATTAGCGCCATCGCCCCCATCAGGCTCTGGCATCGCGCGCAGTCGGCAAGATGCGCATGCGCGGCGTTCAGGGCCGTTCCCGACAACCCGCCGTCGAGCATCGCCGCAAATGTCTCCGCGTCGAGACACCCGTCCGTCACGCCGCCAGACTGGGGCGCCTTCAACGATTGCCGAAGCAACCGCTCGACCGACTCATCCCGTTCACGCGAGCTGCTCACGTCCTCATTTCCTCTCAACTAGAACGA
>JAMQPK010000084.1 GCA_023717525.1 Vicinamibacterales bacterium
TCGCACGTTGACACCAGGGGCCGTGTTCGCATGGTCGATGTCGGAGGTAAAGCCGTGACCGAGCGCGAAGCGGTGGCTCGCGGGCGGATTACGGTCGGCCCGGCCGCGCTGCGTGCCATTCGTGCCGGCAAGGTAAAGAAAGGGGATCCGCTCCAGACGGCGCGACTGGCCGGCATCCTGGCGGCCAAGCGCACCTCGGAGTTGATTCCGCTCTGTCATCCGCTGGCGCTGACGCTGGTCGATGTCGAGATCACACGCGAACGGACGGGATACCTTATCGAATCACGCGTGCGCACGTCGGGCCAGACCGGCGTGGAAATGGAAGCCCTGACGGCGGTCGCGGTCGCCGCGCTCACGGTCTACGACATGCTGAAGGCCCTCGACAAGACCATGGTGATTGGGGAAGTGTGCGTCGTCGAGAAAAAAGGCGGACGGTCGGGGCACTATGTACGTCGATAGGCTCCAGGCTCTCGACTTAGGACTTTTGGCCTGGATCAGCCGAGAGCCCAAAGCCCGAAAGCCCATGCCTTCTCGTCCATCGACTTTCGACTCGGACTATTGGCTATTGCCTATCGTCTATCGACTCTTCGGCGGCGGTTCGATGTGGATGATCGCATCCACAATCTGCGGGTAGTGCTCCATCAAGCGATCCTTTACGGCGTGCGACACCGAGTGCGCGTCGTTCAGCGGCATGGCGCCGTCCATCCAGACATGTAAATCCAGGAAGGCATGATCCGGCGTTCCACGCGATCGGATGTGGTGACAGCCAAGCACGTGCGGCACGCTCAAGACGATCGCCTGGATGTCGTCCTCCGAAATGACGATCTGATCGGACAGGATTTTCGCGGCGTCACGCGCGATGTCGAAGCCGGCGTAGCCGATGAAGCCGACGACGATCAAGGCGGCGGCCGGGTCGAGCAGCGGGAATCCGAGCGCCACGGCCGCGAGGGCGGCGATGACGGTGCAGGATGTGAGGATGTCGCTTTGCGTGTGGCGCGCGTCGGCGAGGAGAAGCTCGCTGACGAGCCGGCGCCCCGCTCGCCGTTCGTACCGCACGACCGCGATGTTCACGCCGAGCGTCACCAGCATGACGGCGAAGCTGAGCGCGGTCACCTGAGGCGCGCCCCCGGATCGGAAACGGTCGAACGCCGTCTGCGCGATTTCCATCACGATCAGCGCGAGAAAGAGCGCGATGACGGCGGCCGAGAGCGTCTCGAACTTGCGGTGCCCGTAGGGATGGTTCTTGTCCGGCGGTTTTCGCGCAACCCAGAGACCCACGAGCGCCGCGACGTTCGAAGCCGCGTCCGTCAGCGAATGGTAGCCGTCCGACAGGATGCTGATGGTGCCGGTCGCGTGGCCGAAAACAATCTTCACGAGCGCGACGAACAGATTCAGCGCGAGGACGCGGATGAGGACTGTTCTGACCTCGCTGTAGCGCTCGCTCGGCTGTATTGAAGACTGAGGCATTGAAAATTGCTCAATTAATGCAGCAATGTTTCAATCGTCAATCTTCAATCTTCAATGGAGCGGCTTCAGAACACACGAGCCGTCGGTATCGGCCACCAGCGGATCTGCACCTTGCCGATGATGTAGCGCTTCGGCACGAAACCCCAGTGCCGGCTGTCGGAGCTGTTGTTGCGGTGGTCGCCCATCACGAAGTAGTAGCCCTCGGGGATCACCTGGGGGCCCCAGTCGTCGTGGGCACGATATTCCTCGGGCACGAAGTCGTCCTTCATCGGCGCTTCGTTCACATAGACGTGCCCGTCGACGATACGCACCGTGTCGCCCTCTTCGGCGATCACGCGCTTCACGAACGACTTGTTCGGGTCGATGGGGTAGTAGAGCATCACGATATCGCCGTGATGGGGTTCGCCTATCCGGTAGGCGAGCTTGTTCACGATCAGCCGATCCTGGTCTTCGAGCGTGGGCGCCATGCTCATGCCTTCGACGCGCGCGACCTGAAAGCCGAACGTGACGATCAGGGTGGCGTACACGGCCGCCGACGCCAGCGTCTTGAACCAGGCGATCAGTTCGTCGCGGACCAGGGCCAGGCGTTCCGCCGTGCGCGAGCGCGCCTCGGGGTCGGCCGGAACCGGCATGGCCACGATCATGGGCGGGCCCACAGGCGCCGGCCCAGACAGCATGTCGCCGGCCATGGCAGGCACCTCGATGTGCATCCGCTCTACAGGCGAAGGTAGTCCCGAAGCCGCTTGGTCTGGGCGCGGCTGACCGGAATCTCCGTCGCCTTCGCGTCTTTCATCCTGAGGATGTAATTCCTGCTGAACCAGGGGACTATCTCCTTGACCTTATTGATGTTAACCAGATGCGACCGGTGAACACGCCAGAACACGCTCGGGTCGAGCCGCGACTGCAACTCGTCGAGTGTCCTGAAATTGGACGTGCCCGCCAGCTGGCTAGTCACTATGTTAATCGAGTCGTCCGTTAGGGAGGCATAGATAATCTCTTCGGCCTGAACGAGCAAAAATCGCTCCCCGACCTTCAGGGCTACCCGCTCCCGTTTGCTCTGCCGCTCCGCCATCAGCTGGACGAGCCGCTCCAACTGTCCGTCCAACGGTAAATCCTTTGCCGAGGCGACCCGTTTTCGGGCTTTTTCGAGGGCCTGCTCGAGCCTGGCGCCATCCACCGGCTTCAGCAGGTAGTCGACCGCGTTCACTTCGAACGCCTCGATCGCATATCTGTCAAACGCCGTGACGAAAATGATGTTCGGCGCCTTCCCGTCCTGGATAAGGCGGTGGGCGACCTCGAATCCGCTCAGCCCAGGCATCTGCACATCCAGAAAGACGACATCGGGCGTCAAACGTTCCACGATGCCCACGGCTTCCAGGCCGTTGCCGGCCTGCGCGACGATCTCGACGTTCCCCATCTGCTCAAGCATGTAGCACAGCTCTTCACGCGCGAGCTGCTCATCGTCGACCACGATCGCTCTCAGTGTCATGCCGTGATTCGCTCAGCGGAGATCATGTCCGGGATCTCCAGCCTGATGATAGTTCCCAGCCCGGACACGCTGCTGATGCGTACGCCGTAGCCGGCGCCGTAGATGACGCTGAGGCGTTCGTTGACGTTGCTGAGGCCGATGCCGTCGGTCAGGGCGGTCCCCATGCGCTCTTCGGTCATGCCCAGTCCGTCATCCTCGACCTCGATGACGATGTGCGGGCCGCTGCGGACGGACCGGATGATGATGCGGCCGCCGCCAACTTTACGGGAGAACCCGTGCTTGATCGAGTTTTCCACAAGCGGTTGCAGAATCATACTGGGTACGATGACATCGAGGGTATCGGGCGCAATCTGCTTCTCGACCTTCAACTGGGGGCCGAACCGGATCATCTCGATATCGAGATATTCATCGATCGATTCGAGCTCTTCGTGAAGACTGACGAAGTGATCGCGGCTGCGAAGCAGGCGACGGAGCAGCCCCGACAGCTTCACGATGACGGTGCGGGCCGTTTCCGGGTTCGATCGAATCAGCGACGAGATCGACGTCAGCGTGTTGAACAGGAAGTGCGGGTTGATCTGGCTCGCGAGGGCCTCGACCCGCGCTGTCAGGAGCAGCTTTTCCTGTTCTTCGAGCCGGTGCTCGATCCGTGCGTTATTCCAGATCTTGATGGGCGTCGCGACGCACAGCACGGTGGTCAGCAGCACGAGCAGGGTTTGGAAGACGAGAGTCGGCACGGGCGGGTGGAGAAAGAAGAGGCGCGTCACCGTTGGGCCGTTGAACCGCCAGCCGAGTGCCTGGCGCAGTAGCTCGAGGGCCACGGGGGCCAGCAGGAGGATGACCGACCAGTCGACGTTCGCCGACTTCACCATCCCCCAGACGTGCCGGTGCAGCTTGGTGAAGACGAACGGCGAGAAGTGCCAGATCTCTTCCTTTGGGCACGCCTCGCGCAACCCTCCGCCGGCAAACCCGCAGCCGACGGCGAAGAAGAGCGCGATGAACTCGCCTCCAGCCAGCGCGGGTGCCGCGACCATCAGGCCGACAAGCGCGCCGGCATACGGGCCGGCGATGAGGCCGGCGAGAAACGCACCTTCGAGCGTCAGGTCGGCGGCCTTGTAACCGAGCAACAGGCGGGCTGCAACTCCAGCGGCCAGCGGAATGCCGACGCTGAGCGCAAACGTGAGGCGGTCGGGCCATGCGCGCCGTTCGGAGATAAGGATGTGACGGAAACGCCGGTAGCGGACGAGGATCGTGGCGACTGCCGCGACAATCGTGATCTTGGTGACGAGCGTCGTCAGCAGGACCTGCTCGGCCGAGAGGAACGTAGGCTCGCCCACAGCTGAGGAAAGTGTACCGCAAGCAGGGGTCTGACCCCGCTTTTGATAGAATGGGGTCTGACCCCTTACCTATGACAGATCTCTTTACTCAGATCCGCTCGTTCATCATCGGTTTCGCCACGACATTCCGGCACATGTTCAAGCCGAACGTCACCGTGAACTATCCGGACCAGAAGGTTCCGATGTTCCCCAAGTGGCGCGGCAAACAGGTGCTGATGCGCGACGAGGCCGGACTCGAGAAATGCGTCGCGTGCGGCTTGTGTGCCGTCGCGTGCCCGGCCGATGCGATCTATCTCGAGGCTGCGGAGAACGACGGCACGGTGATGGCGGGCCCCCGCTACGCCATCACGTATCAGATTCACAAGACGCGCTGCATCTTCTGCGGCTACTGCGAGGAAGCCTGTCCCGTGTCGGCCATCTTCATGGGCAAGGACTACGAGCTCGCGGTGTACACCAAGAACGAGTTCGTGTGGGACAAGAACGAGCTCTTGGTGCCTGCGCCTGCGACTAAGAACTGAAAACTGAAATTTCAGATTTTAAATCTCAGATTTCAAATCTCTATGAGGTTCGGCGCCGTCGGAGATCTGCACGGGGATTTCGATGCGCTCGATCGCATCATGGCGCGTCATCTCGATGTGGAGTTCTGGGTGTGTCCCGGCGATCTCGCAGGTGAGGGCGGCGAGTACCCGCGTCCGCAGCGTCCGCTCTATTGGATCAAGGGGAACAACGAAAACTTCGACTTCGTGGCGGCGCAACAGACCGGAGAGGGCGCGATTGCGCACCTGCATTACATCGCCAACGGAATTTCTGTGCAGGCGCCCGGCGGGTTGACGCTGGCCGGCCTCGGTGGAACCTTTGCGCCAACCCTGTACGAACGCACGCCAGCCGAGCTGGCCGAAGCGAGCACGAAGAGCAACGACCGGCGCAGGCATTTCGTCCGCAGCGAGGTCGAGGCCAGTAAACGGCTGACGGGCGTTGATGTGTTTCTGTCGCACGAGGCGGCTCGCCCGTTTCTTCTGACGCCGCAGCGCAAGACCAGCCCGAGCCGTCCGATTGACGCTGGAAAGACGCCGATTAACGAAGTCCTGTCGGCGATGCGGCCGCGCGTCCACCTGTTCGGGCACCATCACACATACGTTGTGGCCGAGCGCCAGCAGGTGCCGTCGATTGGGCTCGAGCCGGCCTCCGCGTCATATCTGATCTTTGACGCCAGGAGCCTTGCGCATCAGAGGATGAGTTCTTCTCGTTTCGATATATAGTCCTCGACGGAGGCCCGATGGCGCTGTTCCCGCGAGAGCAGGATCAATACGATGCTGAATTTGCCGGCGGCACGGACGTGGCGACACGTGCGCTCTCGGCGATTTCTTTCGAGACGTCGTTTGTCGAAGGTGTGTACGGCAAGCTGGCGTCGGTGTACGACCTGTTCTTCGGCCTCCCGCTTCATCACGGCCGTGCCGCCGCCATCAGGCGAATGGCCATCGATCCGAAGCACCAGATTCTCGAGGTGGGCGTTGGCACGGGCATGAGCCTGCCGCTCTATCCGCGCCGCTGCTCGGTGACCGCGATCGATCTCTCGGACTCGATGCTCGAGCGGGCGCGGGCGCGGGTGCTGCGCTACGACCTCCGCAACGTGCGGCTGCTCCAGATGGACGCGACCGAACTGACGTTTCCAGACGATTCCTTCGACATCGTCTACGCGCCGTATTTCATCAGCTGCGTGCCAGATCCGATTGCCGTGACGCGCGAACTGCGGCGAGTCTGCCGCCCGGGCGGGCGCATCGTGTTCCTGAATCATTTTCTCAGCGACGGACCGATTCTGTCGAGGTTCGAGCGCGCCATCGCGCCGCTGACGGTGCACCTCGGCTTCAAATCGGATTTCGATTTGCCGGCGTTCCTCGCGCAGACCGGGTTGCGCGCCGAATCGATCGAACGAGTGAACGTACCCCGCATCTGGTCGCTCCTGACGTGCCGTAACGGACAGTGACCCAGTTCGGCGACTACCGAGCTTTCCTTACGCAATTTCTTCGCAACTACGAGACGACCGGTGCCGTCGTGCCGAGCGGGCGTGCACTGGCGAGCGCGCTATGCCGGTACGTCGGCACGGCCACGAGCCCCCAGCGCATTCTCGAGGCCGGCCCTGGCACGGGTGCCGTGTCCCGCCGCATCGTGGAGCGAATGCGCCCCGTCGATCAGCTGTGGATGGTCGAGCTGAATCCAGCATTCGCTGCACATCTCCGAAGCGCTTTCCGCACGGACCCTGGACTATCCGCCGCCGCTGACCGCTGCCACATCGTCGAAGGATCGGTGCAGGCGCTTGAAACGGACGGGCGGTTCGATCTCGTCATTTCCGGGCTGCCGTTGAACAACTTCCCGGCGGAAGACGTGACGAGCATTCTCGACGCGTACTCGAAGCTGCTCAAGCCTCAGGGCGTCCTGTCGTTCTTTCAGTACATGTTCATCCGTCCCGCCAAGATGATGGTGAGCACCGGCTCGGAGCGGAACCGCCTGAAGGGTGTTGGCCACGCGATCGAAGGCGTCCTCGGCGAGCATGAACTTGCGCGGGAATGGGTCTGGTCGAATGTGCCGCCGGCGTGGGTTCACCACGTCAGGTTCTGACGCTGATATGATCCAGCCATGGACGAGAGGGATTTTTTTACCGAGCGCCCGGAGCAGATGCCTGTGTCGTACACGTGCCCGCGCTGCAAGCGCCGTCACGAGTACATGGTGAGGTGGATGCGGCGAACCAAGAAGCCGCAGCTCCCGCCGCGCGCCGATGCGCGCGACCGTGCGGTCTACGCCAAGCTTCGCGACTATCTCATCCGGATGGATGACGATGTCACGTGCAAGAGCTGCTCGAAGCGGTTCGAGATTCCGTCGCATCAGTCGATGGTCGTTCTGGATGAGCAGGGACGCGGACCAAGCCGTGCTGGCACGGGCAGCGATGATGACGACGACAACAGGGGTAATCGGGCCTAATCTGGCGTCGTATACCTCTTATAATGAGTGCTTCCATGCCACGTCTGACGCTTCCCGGCGCCCAGGGCGTCATCTGCCGGCTTCTGGCTGTTGCGCTCGCCGTCTGCTCGGTCTCGGACGGCCGGACGAGCCGCGTCGCGTACGCACAGGGAGTGAGCGACCCGACCGTTGTGAAGGCTCGCGCGGCCATCAACCGTGGGCAGTACAGCGAGGCTGAGGGCCTGCTGAAGGGCGTCGTTGCGAAGACGCCGAACGGGGAAGCCGCACTCGAACTCGGCCTTCTGTATCAAATGCTCGGGCGGGGAACAGAAGCCCGCGCGCTGCTCGATCCGATTTCCAATCTCGCTGCCGGTCCGCGCACATCGGCGTCCGAATACGCGCGGCTCGGCCGGGCGGCGCGTGCGCTCGGAGAGTTCCAGCTGTCCAACGACGCGTACCGTCTTGCGGCGGAGCGCGATCCTCGCGATCCCGCGGTTCACACCGGATGGGGCGAGCTCTTTCTCGAGCGGCACGAGAACGGCGAGGCGATGAAGTCGTTTGGGGATGCGCTCGAGGCCGACAAGAACTGGATTCCCGCGATGCTCGGCGTCGCGCAGGTCCTGATGAACGAGAACCCACCGGCGGCCGCGAAAGCGGTGGAGCAGGCCTTGTCGCTCGATCCCGAGTCGGTGTCGGCCTTTGTGGTGCTGGCGCAGCTCGACCTCGACAAAAGCGATCGCGAAGCGGCGAAGTCGCAGCTGGCCAAAGCGAAGGCCATCAACCCTGCCAGCCTCGACGTGCTGGCGCTGAGCGGCGCCATTGCCTATGTCGAAGGTCGCCTGGATGACTTCAAATCCGAAGCTGCCGCGGCATCGAAGATCAATCCTGCGTATGCCGGTGCCTACCGCGTGGCCGGCGATCTCGCGGCGTCGAACTACCGGTTCGAAGAGGCGGTGGCGCTCAGCCGGCAGGCCCTGGCGCTCGACGCCAATGATGTCCAGACGCTGGCCGCGCTCGGTGTGCAGCTTTTGAGGACTGGCGACGAAGCCGAAGCACGCCAGGTGCTCGAACGGGCATGGAGCATCGACCGATCGAATGTGACGACGAAGAACCTGCTCGACATGCTCGACAAGCTCGAGAAGTTCGACACGGTCCGTGAAGGCGACATCATCGTCCGGCTGGATCCGAAGGAAACGCCGGTGATGCGCGAGTTCGTCGGTCCGCTCGCGGCGAAGGCGGTTGCCGTGTTCTCGAAGAAATACGAGTTCACGCCGCGCGGTCCGCTGCTCATCGAAATGTTTCCGCGGCACGACGACTTCGCCGTCCGGACGGTCGGACTCCCCGGCATGATCGGCGCGCTTGGCGCCTGCTTCGGCCGCGTCGTGACGATCGATTCGCCGAAGGCGCGGCCTCCGGGAGACTTCAACTGGGAGCCGACGCTCTGGCACGAGCTGGCCCACGTCTTCACCCTGCAGATCTCGAACCAGCGCGTCCCGCGGTGGTTGACCGAAGGCATCTCGGTCTACGAAGAGAAGCTCGGCATGCCTGAATGGGGACGTGAAGGCGAGCTGACGTTTGCGGCTGCCTACGGCCGCCGCGAGCACATGAGCTTGAAGGAGCTGAACGCCGCGTTTCAGGATCCTGAGAAGATTTCGCTCGCGTACTACGAAGCCTCGCTGCTCGCCGAGCACATCGTGAATACCTACGGCATGGCCGCGCTGCGGAAGCTGCTGGTCGCCTACGGTCAGGGGCTGGAAGGGGAGGCGGCACTGCGCGCCGGCATCGGCGTCGACATCGATCGACTGCAGGCCGACTTCGACAAGCTGCTCGCCGGCAGGTACGACCCGATCGTGAAGGCGATGACGCCGCCGAAGGAAATCGAAGCGGGGAAGGGCGACCCCGAGGCGGTTGCGGCGGCATTTCCCGGCAGTTACCAGGCGCAGGTGGCGCTTGGCGAGTTCCTCTGGAAGGCGGGGCGAACCAGCGACGCCTATAAGGCACTCGAGCGGGCTGCGCAGCTCGTGCCGATGGCGACTGGTCCCAAGAGCCCGCACGCGATGATGGCGCAGATTGCGATTGCGCAGAAGGATCGGGCTCGGGCGATCACCGAGCTGGAGGCGTTGCTCGAGCACGCGCATACCGATCTCGACTCGGCTCGCCTCCTGACGAAGGAGCTGGAGCAGGCCGGCGGCAACAACGCCTCGCGTCTGATGCCGGCCTACGAGCGCGTTGCCGCGCTCGATCCGTTTGACGCGGCCAACCACTCTGCGCTCGGCCGCCTCAAGCTGCAGGGAGGCGATCCGGCCGCTGCGGCGCGATCGTTCCGGGCGGCAGTGGCCGCCGGCGCGCTCGACTCCGCTGCGGCAAATGCGGATCTCGCCGAGGCGTACCTCGCTCAGGGAGACAAGGTGCGGGCCAAACGAGCCGCGCTTGCGGCGATCGAGGTCGCGCCTGGCTATCAGCGCGCACAGGACCTGCTCTTGAAGCTGGTGACCCCGTGACCATCGGGGTGTCCCGGCGCGCGGCGGTCGTCCTGGCGATCATGCTTGCTGGGATTGGCGCAACGGCAGAGGCTCAGGAGCGATACGCGCTCGTCGTCGCCGGTGTCGCTGGTGGAGAGAAGTTCGCCGAAAACCACAAGAAGTGGACCGCGTCGCTCGAATCCCTTCTGACGAAGCGCCTGGCGTTTGCGCCCGACCACGTTACGATCCTTTCCGAGAGCGCGTCACCGGCCTCGGCTGCGACGCGCGAAAACGTGACCCGCGCGCTGGCGTCGTTCACGCAGCGCGTGAAGGCAGACGACACGCTGGTGATTTTCCTGATCGGCCACGGCACGGCAGACAGCACGACCGCGAAGTTCAACCTGGTCGGCCCCGACATGGAGGCCAAGGAATGGAAGGCGGCGCTCGAAGGACTGGCAGGCCGCCTGGTGTTTGTCGATACGACGAGCTCGAGCTTTCCGTTCGTCCAGGCCATGGCAGGCAAGAACCGTGTCGTGATCGCGGCGACCGACTCGGCTTCGCAGCGTTACGACACCGTGTTCCCCGAATATTTCATTGAGGCGCTGACCCAGAGCACGAATGCCGACGCCGACAAGAACGGCCGGCTGTCGGTCTGGGAAGCCTTCGTGTACGCGAGTCAAGCCGTGAAGGCGGCCTTCGAGCAGAAGGGGACGCTCGTCACCGAACGATCGGTGATCGACGACAACGGCGACGGCGTGGCGAAGGAGGCGACGGCCGCGACCGGGTCGGACGGCGTCCTGGCGAAGACGACCTTCCTCGATGCTGAACCTGCGTCAACGGCGGCCAACGCGGCGGTAGCCGGGCTGGAGCGCCAGCGGGTCGCCCTCGAGGCGCGCATCGAAGAGTTGAAAGGGCGCAAGGATCAAATGCCTGCGGGCCAGTACGAAGAGGAATTTGAGAAATTGGCCGTCGAGCTGGCGCAGGTCTCCGCAAAAATCCGCTCCGCGAAATGAATCTGAAATGTGAAATCTGAAATCTGAAATGTGGAAGCCAGATTTCAAGTTTTAGATTTGCAGATTTCAAATCTCGTATCGCCTCATCCCCACTGAGTCCGGCTCGGCTTACGGAACACGAACACGCTGATCGTGCCGGCGAGAAAGCCGGCGACATGTGCCCAGAAGGCGACGCCGCCACCCGATGCGGCGCGCGCGCCCATCGCAATCGAACCGACTCCGCTGAAGAACTGCATCACGAACCAGATTCCCAGAAAGAAGATCGCCGGCACCTCGATCACCTCGAAGAAGATGAAGAGCGGCAGCAGCGCCAGGATCCGCGAGCGCGGATAGAGCACGAAGTACGCGCCCATGACGCCGGCAATGGCGCCGCTTGCGCCGATGGTCGGCACCGTCGATGCCGGATTCATGAAGACGTGTGCCAGCCCCGCGACGCCACCGCAGATCACATAGAACAGCAGATACCGGCCGTGGCCCAGCCTGTCCTCGACGTTGTCGCCGAAGATCCAGAGATAGAGCATGTTGCCGAGAAAGTGCAGCCAGCCGCCGTGCAGAAACATCGAGGTCAGCAGGGCCATTGGATGGAACCCGGCCGGCACAACGCCGAACACCCGGATGAACGACTCGAGCCGCTGGTCCGGCAGCGATACCTCGAAGAGAAACGCGAGGCTGTTCATGACGATCAGTGCAATTGTGACGACTGGGAACGTGCGCGAGGGGATGACGTCCTTGAGCGGGATCACCGCGGGGATTGTGACATAATCTGAACGTGGCCGGCAGACTCGGAACCAGGCGCGCGCTCGATGCGGCCTTTCCCGCAGTCGTCTTTTACGCTCTCGTCGTACTTCTCGCGCCGGGCCTGCACCACGACTTCGCCTGCCATCAGAATCTCCGCACGCACTGCACGTCGTGCGTGACAAGCCAGACGGCGCCGAACGTCGATGTCTGTCCTCCCGCTGTAAACGCGATGGCCGGTATCGCCGGACACATCGAGTTGCGGTCTTCCGTCCTTCTTCAATCGCCAGCGCTGTTCTCCGACTCCGGCCGTTCGCCTCCAGCCCGAGATTGATCGCGTCCAAGAGACTCCGAACAATTTCTCGTTGAGGAGGTACGGCATGGGTCCCAGAGTGATCCGATCCGTCGCCATCGCGTGTGCGCTCATATTGACGGGCACACGTGTGTTCGCACAGGAACCGCCGGACGTCGAGGCACTTCGCGTCGAAGTGGCGCGTCTGCGTCAGGCGCTCGAAGCCGTTGAAGCCAAGCTCGCGACCCTGCAGGTCGCGCCGCCGTCGTCTGCGGTGCCCGCCGGGGCTTCGAAAGCGTTCAACCCCGACACATCGGTGCTGGCGAACTTCGTCGGCGTGGCTGGAAGAAATCCTGCGAGCCAGCAGCCGGCGCTGCAGCTCAGCGAGGTCGAGGTCGCGTTTCAGGCCGACGTCGATCCGTATGCGCGCGCCGATTTTTTTCTTTCGGCGGGGCCTGAAGGTCTTGAGATCGAAGAAGGCTTCGTGACCTTCACAACGCTGCCCGCGAGCCTCCTGCTGAAGGTCGGCAAGATGCGCGCGCAGTTCGGCAAGGTCAACGCGCTCCACACACACCGGATGCCGACAGCCGATCGTCCGCTGGTCAGCGAGAATCTGTTCGGCGGCGAAGAGGGACTGTCCGACAGCGGGTTTTCGTTGTCGAAGCTCGTGCCCAATTCGTTCATGTTCCTCGAGGCCACGGGCGAGGTGTTTCTCGGTGCGTCGAACGTCTTCCAGACCAGCAAGCGGTCGGACCTGAACTATGTCGGGCGCCTCCGCGCGTATCACGATCTCAGCGAAGGTTCGAACATCGACCTCGGTTCGTCCGTGGCGTTCGGTCCGACCAACGTCGGCCCGGATCTGAATAAACGTGTGGTTGGCCTCGACGCGACGTTCAGGTACAAGCCGTTGCGCCGTGCCATCTACCGCCAGTTCCAGGCTCGCACCGAGCTGATGTGGAGCCACCAGGAGATGCCGGAGGCCGTTCATCAGGATGCCTTCGGGCTTTACGGCCTCGGGGAGTACCAGTTCGCCCGCCGTTGGTACATCGGCGGGCGGTACGATCGATCGCAGCGGGCGCTCGACGCATCAATCCAGGACACCGGCGGCTCCGTGTTCCTCACGTACTGGCCCAGCGAGTTCAGTCAAATCCGCGGCCAGTATCGCCACACCAACTACGGCGACGGCGTGAATGCGGACGAAGTGCTCTTCCAATTCAACTTTGCAATTGGCGCGCACGGCGCGCACGTGTTTTAGGCGGCGCTGCCGCACTTAAGGGAGTATTGCCATGCGTTCGATGATTCGCTCTCTCGTCTTTGTGCTGCTGGCGACGCTGGTTGTGAGCCATCCGGCCGTCGCGGCGGTGCAGGTTGTCACGACGACGGCCGATCTGGGGGCGCTTGCCCAGGAGATAGGCGGTGACCGTGTCACGGTCACGGCGCTGGCCAGGGGGTACCAGGACCCGCACTTCGTCGATCCCAAGCCGAGCTTCATTCTGTCGGTCAGTCGAGCCGATCTGCTGATCGTCATCGGCCGCGAGCTGGAAATCGGCTGGCTGCCGCCGCTCATCAACAGCAGCCGGAATGCGAAAATCCAACCGGGCGGTCGCGGGTATCTCGATGCGTCGTTGAATGTGAAGATCCTGGAGATCCCAACAGGGCAGATTACGCGCGCGATGGGCGACGTGCACCCGTCCGGCAATCCGCACTACTGGCTCGAGCCGGACAACGGCCGGCGGATTGCGCAAGCCATTCGCGACAAGCTCAGTGCCCTTGCTCCAGCCGATCAGGCGTACTTCACGCAGCGCTACAACGATTTCGACGCCAGGCTCGCCGATGCGCAGAAACGCTGGAACAGCACCATGGCACCCTTCAAGGGCACGAAGATCGTGACCTATCACCGGTCGTGGCCAAACTTCACGGACTACTTCGGCCTCGACGTCATGGGCTACGTCGAGCCGAAGCCAGGCGTTCCGCCGTCACCAACGCATACGCTCGAGCTCATCGCCGACATGAAGAGCCAGGGCGCGAAGCTCATCATCGTCGAGCCGTATTTCGATCTGAAGACGGCACAGTCGATCGCCAATCAGGTGGGCGGAAAAGTGCTCGTGCTTGCGCCCTCGGTTGGCGGTGCGAAAGAGGCCATCGACTACATCAAGCTGTTTGACTACGACATCAACCTGCTGGCGGCAAACCTCAAGCAAGTGACGGGAAAGTAGGCGGCGATGGTAGTGGAAATTCTGCCGCTTCTCGTTTGGCCGATCATCGCCAGTCTCGTGATCGCGGGCATACATGCCTACCTCGGCCTGCATGTTGTCGAGCGGGGGGTCATCTTTGTGGATCTCTCGCTTGCGCAGATCGCGTCGCTGGGCGCCACGCTGGCGCTGCTCGTGCCGGCGTTTGGCGGCGATCCGCACAGCCCAGCCGTGTATTGGATGAGCCTGGGTTTCACGCTGATTGGAGCCGCGATCTTCTCGCTCATCAAAGGCCACGAGGCGCGCATCCCTCAGGAAGCCATCATCGGCATTACCTACGCCGTGGCGTCTGCAGCCGTGATCGTCGCGATGAGCAAATCGACGGGAGAGAGCGAGCATCTGCGGGACATGCTCGTCGGGAACATCCTCTCTGTGCAGCCGGATGAAATCATCAAGACCGGCCTGCTGTATGTCGTGATCGGCGTCTTCCACTATGTGTTCAGAAAGCAGTTTCTGTTGATTTCGACGGCTCCGCAGAGCGCGACCGCACAAGGCATGGCGGTTCGTTTCTGGGATTTTCTGTTCTACGCCTCGTTCGGGGTCGTCGTGACCCGTTCGGTGGCGATCGCGGGCGTCCTGCTCGTCTTCTGCTATCTCATCGTGCCTTCCGTCGGCGCCATGCTGTTCGCCGAAAGCATCGGGCCCCGGCTCGCCATCGGCTGGGTGATGGGCGTCGTGGTGTCGATGCTCGGCATGTATTTCTCGGTCGAGTTTGACTTGCCAACTGGCGCGACGATTGTCTGCACGTTCGGCACGGTGCTGGCTGCCATGGCGGTGGCGAGGGTGCTGATGCCGAAACGCAGAGCGCAGCCCGTATGAAGTGTCGACAATGTGGAACTGAGATCGCCGACAAGGCGTTCATTTGTTTTCGATGCGGAACGGCCGTCGTCGAAGCCGTTCACAAGCCGGCAGAACTCGCGAAGGCGAAGCGGCCGACGATGGTTTACGTCGCGGTTGGCGCTATCGTGTTGATGGCTGTTGCCCTGCTGTTGGTTCAGTTCTGGTGAGCCGCGATTCAATTGGCCCCAACGCACTCAGGATGGTGTTTCCCACGATTTCCAGGCTGCGCGCCGAGGTCTGGTCGAGCGTGTCGTTGACGGTGTGCCACGCGGGGTAGTCGAGGTCGATGATGTCGGTCGACGGCACCCCTGCATCGAGGAATGGCACATGGTCGTCTTCGATTGGCGTGATCTCGTTGATGAAATTCGATCCGTAGCCAAGCTTTTGTCCGGCCGACCAGATCTCGTCGGTCAACCATCGTGTTGACCGTCCTTCCTTCAGAAATCGCGGCGAGCGCTCGCCGATCATGTCGACGAGGATCATTGCCTTCAGCCCGGCGAGCGTGCCAGTTTTCCTCGCGTTGTCGACGTAGTACTGACTGCCGTAGGTGTGATCGCCCGCGCCCCAGTCCCTGAGCGTCGCTTCTTCGCCATCGAAGAAGATCAGCTCAATGGTGAACGGGCTGCGACGTCCTTTCAGGGCGCGCGCCATCTCGATCAGAAAGGCGGTGCTCGATCCACCGTCGTTGGCGCCAACGAATCGAAACTCGCGAAACAGCTTCGTGTCGTAGTGACCCGTGATGGCCACGCGCTCCTTGCGTGCGCCGGGAATCGTCGCGATGAGATTCACCATGTGAACCTGGCCGATGGGCGTCTTCGCCTCGAACCCCTGCTGGACGACAGGGATGCCGAGCGCCTTCATCTGCCCGATGATGTATTCGCGAGTCCGTTCGATGGCGGGAGACCCGGCCGGGCGTGGACCGAAGCTGACGACTTGACGGAGGTGGTCGTACGCGCGCGCGCCGTCGAAGGCCGCCTGTTGCGCTGACAGGGCAGAGGGCAGAAGCCAGAGGGCAGAAGCCAAGGCCAAAAGTCTCGAGCCCAGAGCCATCGGCCTTCCCTATGTCCGCTTGTCCCGCGGCAGGAACTCCCGGCGCTTGGGGCCGAGATAGATCTGCCGCGGCCGCGCGATCTTCTGTTCCGAATCGCGCAGCAACTCTTCCCAGTGCGCAAACCAGCCCGCCGTGCGCGGAATCGCGAACAAGACAGGAAAGAAGTCTTTCGGGAAGCCCATCGCCTGATAGATCAGGCCCGAGTAGAAGTCGACATTCGGATAGAGCTTGCGTGTCACGAAGTATTCGTCCTGGAGCGCGATCCGCTCGAGCTCGAGCGCGATATCGAGCAGCGGGTTCCTGCCGGTGACCTCGAACACCTCGTCGGCGATGCGCTTGATGATCGTTGCGCGCGGATCATACGACTTGTAGATGCGGTGACCGAAGCCCATCAGCCGGCCATCTCCCGCTTTCACGCGAGCGATGAACGCCGGAACGTTGTTCTTGCTGCCTATTCCCTCGAGCATACGCAGCACGGCTTCGTTCGCGCCGCCGTGCAAGGGGCCCCAGAGAGCCGCGGCCGCACCGGCAATCGCCGAGTACGGATCGACGTGCGAGCTTCCGATGACGCGCATCGCCGTCGTGCTGCAGTTCTGCTCGTGGTCCGCATGCAGGATAAAGAGGATGTCGAGCGCCCGCTCGAGCACGGGATTCGGCCTGTACTTCAGCTCGGTCATCTTGAACAGCATGTTCAGGAAATTGCCCGTGAAGCTGAGGTCGTTGTCGGGATACACGTAGTTGCGGCCGATGCTGTGACGATAGGAATAGCCGGCGATGCTGGCGACCTTGGCGATGAGGCGCACGCATTGCCGGTTGCGCGCCTCCTGGTCGAACACCTGCTTGGCGTCCCGATAGAGCGTGGAGAGCGCCCCGACGGTGCTGATGAAGATACCCATCGGGTGCGCGTCGTACTGGAACCCTTCCATCAGCTTTTTCACGTTCTCGTGGAGAAGCGTGTGCTGCGTGATCGCGTCGTCCCAGGTATTCAGCTGCGCTTCGGTGGGAAGCTCGCCGAACAAGATGAGGTAGGCCACCTCGAGGTAGTTGCAGTGTTCGGCCAACTGCTCGATGGGATAGCCCCGATACTCGAGGATGCCCTTATCGCCGTCGATGAACGTGATGGCGCTGCGGCAGGCGGCCGTGTTCAGGAATGCCGGATCGTAGGTCATCAGGCCCGTGTCGCCGGGGCCGGCCTTGATCTGTTTCAGGTCTGTCGTCCGGATGGTGCCTTCCTGGATGGGAAGCTCGTACTTCTGACCGGTGCGGTTGTCGGTAATTGTCAGCGTGTCAGCCATCGTTATCCTGATCCGTCTCTTCGCCTTCCTCGGGGATGGGTTCGGCCGGCACGCGGTAGTTACCGTCGATCCACTTGGCAAGATCCTGAAGCTTGCAGCGCTCGCTGCAGAAGGGCTCCCACGGAGATTGCGCAGGCTGGCGTCGGCAATAGACACACAGGCGCGCAGCCACGGGGACATTCTATTGGAGATTGGGCGATTGGTGATGGGGCGGTTGAAAAAATGGCGATTTTGAGATTTGGAAAGGGCGATCGGAACTCCGATCACCTAGTTCCCATCACCCAATCACCAATCACCCAATCGCCAATATCAGTGTGCGTCTGCGGCCTGATGCCGGACGTCGCGGCCGGACACCATGAAGATGACGTCCTCGGCGATATTGGTCGCGTGGTCGCCGATTCGTTCCAGATGGCGCGAAATCAGGATGAGGTCGAGGGCGGGCTCGATGGTGGCCGTGTCCTGAAGCATGTAGGTGAGCAGCTCGCGGAAGACCTGCGTTTTCAGCGTGTCGAGCTCGTCGTCCTGGTCGAGCACCCGCTGGGCCAGCGGAATGTCGCCGCGAACGTAGGAATCGAGCGCCTCGCGCAGCATCCGCTGAGCCGTCGTGGCCATGCGCGGAATGTCCATCAGCTTCTTCACCGGGGGATGCGAGATGTACCGCCGGGCCGCCTCCCCGATGTTGACGGCCATGTCGCCCACCCGCTCGAGGTCGCTGTTGATCTTGATCGCCGCCATCACCGCCCGCAGATCGGCCGCCATGGGTGAATGCAGCGCCAGCAGCTTCAGGCACAAGTCGTCGATCTCGATGTGGAGTTCGTTGACCGGCGTGTCGCCGTTCAGGACCTCATCGATGAGGTCGCTGTCGCGCTCGACCAGACCCTGCACGGCCGTCCGCACGCGGTCCTCAGCCAGGCCACCCATGGCCAGCAGCCGCTCCTTCAGGGTTTCGAGCTCTTGCTGAAAGTGAATACGTTCCATTAGCCGAATCGTCCGGTAATGTAATCCTCGGTCAGTTTTTCGGCCGGAGTCGTGAAAATCTGTTCGGTGCGGCCGTACTCGACCAGTTTGCCCAGCCAGAAAAACGCCGTGAAGTCGGAGACCCGCGCCGCCTGCTGCATGTTGTGCGTCACGATGACGATCGTGTAGTCCTTCTTCAGCACGTAAATCAGTTCCTCGATTCGCTGCGTCGCGATCGGGTCGAGGGCCGACGCGGGCTCGTCCATCAGAAGAACGTCCGGGCGTACGGCAAGCGCGCGGGCAATGCACAGGCGCTGCTGCTGTCCCCCAGACAACGCCTGAGCTGGTTCGTGCAGGCGATCCTTCACCTCGTCCCAGAGCGCCGCGTGCACAAGACTCTCTTCCACACGTTGATGGAGATCGGGCCGATCTTTGGCCATGCCGTTGATGCGAATACCGTACGCCACATTTTCGAAGATCGACTTCGGGAAGGGATTCGACTTCTGAAACACCATCCCGACGCGACGGCGCAAGTCGACGACGTCGGTGCCTGGACCGTAGATGTTCCGCCCGTCGATCAACACGTCGCCTTCGACGCGAGTTCCCGGAATGATGTCGTTCATCCGGTTGAGGGTGCGCAGGAACGTGCTCTTCCCACACCCGGACGGGCCAATGAACGCCGAGACCTGATTGGAGTGCAATCCGATGCAGATGCCGTGCAGCACTTTCGCAGCGGCGTAATAGAAGTTCAATTGGCTGACGCGCACCTTGACCGACGTCTCCTTTGTATCGACCGTGCGGGGAGCGGCCGCCGTCGGTCTCGGGACGGCATGCGTCAACGATTCGGGCACGCCGTTACTTTACTTTGCGCGTGTTAACTGCGTGTTAACGACGGCCTTGCGGGTGCTAAAATGCCGCCCCAGAATGGCACGCCCCCGCCTCTCGATCCCCCTGCTGGCGGTGCTGGCTATGTCCGTCGTCCTGGGCGGACAAGCGGCAGATCGCCCCGATCTCGATGCCCTGTACAGAATCAAGGACGAGGGGTTCCAGCGATCGACTGTCATGGAGATCGCCAGCTATCTGACGGATGTCCATGGCCCACGATTGACCAATTCGCCGAACATCAAAGCGGCCGCGAAATGGACGACCTCCAGGATGGCGGAGTGGGGGCTCACGAATGTGAAGCTGGAACCGTGGGGCCCATTCGGACGCGGGTGGTCAAACGAGAAGCTCTATTTGCAGGCCACCACGCCGCAGAGGTTCCCGATCATCGGCCTTCCGAAGGCATGGTCTCCGGGCACCGGCGGGCTGGTTGCGGGTGAAGCCGTGATGGCGTTGATCGCCTCGGCGAAGGACATAGAGGCCCTTCGAGGCAAGTTGCAGGGCAAGGCCGTCCTCACGGCTCCGGCACTCGCCGTTCCGGCTTCGGTTGCTCCTCTCTCGAGACGATACGACGACAGCGCGCTCGAACAACTCTCGCGCCAGCCTGCCCCTGTTCCTCCAGGCGGCCGAGCCGGGCAACCTCCACCGGGCGGCCCGTCTGCTCAGGAGCTCAATCGCATGCGCGCCGAGTTCTTCGCGAGCGAAGGCGTTCTTGCCACCCTCGAGCCGAGCCGCGGTGTGAACGGAGGCACGATCTTCGTGCTGGGGCCTCCGCCAATCGGCGGCCGGGGGAATCCGATGGGTGCGCGCGATCCGAAAGGTCCACAGAGCTTCCCGCAGCTCGTGATTGCGGCCGAGCACTACGATCGCATCGTGCGCACGATCGAGAAGAACATTCCCGTGCGCCTCGAGATGGATATCGACAACAGGTTCTATGACGACGATCTCGACGCGTTCAATATCGTCGGGGAGATTCGTGGTACCGACCTCGCCGATCAGATCGTGATGCTGGGCGCGCACTTTGATTCGTGGCATGGCGGCACGGGTGCGACCGACAACGCGGCGGGAACCGCCGTCATGCTCGAAGCCATGCGGATCCTGAAGGCGACCGGCTTGAAAATGCGCCGCACAGTGCGCCTCGCCCTTTGGACGGGGGAAGAGCAGGGTCTTTTGGGCTCACGAGCCTACGTGCGAGACCATTTCGCGGACCGGCAGACGATGGCGCTGAAGCCGGAGCACGCCAGGCTCTCTGCCTACTTCAATGTGGACAACGGCACAGGCGCGATTCGCGGCGTGTATCTACAGCGAAACGAAGCCGTCGCGCCCGTCTTTCAGGCCTGGATGGAGCCGTTCAGGAATGCGGGGATGACCACGCTGTCGATTCGCAACACCGGATCGACCGATCATGTGCCGTTCGACGAGGTCGGTCTACCGGCCTTTCAGTTCATTCAGGATCCGGTGGAATACGACACGCGGACGCACCACAGCAACATGGACGTGTACGACCGGATTCAACCGTCGGACATGATTCAGAACGCGGTCATCGTGGCGTCGTTCGTCTACAACGCGGCAAACCGCGACGAGAAGCTGCCAAGAAAACCACTACCCGGGCCGCCGCCGCGATAGGGCGGCTCTTACACGTCGACGCTGATGTCTGAAGACGACAGGAAGGCCTGCACGTGCCTCCGCAAGTCTTCCTGGATGAGGTCAACGGGCCGCCGCGCATCGAGCACACGGAACCCAAATTCGTCGGACATCGACGAGTATTCGCGCAGCAGCTTGCTCTGGTAGGCCCTGAAGCTGTCGTAGATGTCGTCGCCGCCCTTCAGGTCCATCCCCGATTCCCAGAAGTCCATTCCCCGGGCCGACAACACCCGGCGGATGAGCGTATCGACGTCGATCTTCAGATAGAAGACGAGGTGCGGTGCGATGGCGAAGCCGTAGAGGCTTCGCAACCACGCGCGATCGACGCCGCGCACGCCGGCGCGGGCCAGCGCAGAAAATATGTAGCGATCGGCTAAAACCACGAAGCCGGCTTTCAGCGCCGGGATGATTTCCTTCTCCAGGCGATCGGCGAAGTCGGTAGCGTACAGCAGCACAAACGTCAGTTTGTTCAGGGTGTTGCTCGATTTGGCGAGCTCGATGGTGGGCTGCATCAGCGCCGAGCGCGTCCATCCGGTTTCGACGACGCCGTATCCCTGCACCTCGAGCCATTCGCGAAGCAGCTGGATCTGGGTGCTGCGGCCAACGCCGTCGGTGCCTTCAATCGCAATGATCTTGCCGGGATAGTGCTCGATCGGTAGGTACGGCAGGCCGTGGCCGTAGTAGCGGCCAGGTTGAATAGTGCCGTTTGCTCCCTGAAATTCTTCCGGGATGGGGTTCATTGATTCACCGCGGTTTCTACGAGCGTCGGGCGTTCGAGCTGCCTCGACACGAGGTTGCGCACCATCTGCTGCTGATCGGTAATCGCCAGCGACGCGTCGACGACGCTGAGGCCGAATTCCTCGACCAGGCGGTCGTATTCGTCGAGGACTTTGCCCTGGAAAATGCGGAAGCTCTCCTGCGCGTTCTGGCTCCACCCCATGTCGAGGCCTGCTTCGTAGAACTTCAATTTCACCCGGCGGGCCATCAACCGATCGAGCGACACGTCGATCGGCACACGAAAGTAAAGCGCCAGATCGGGGCGGACCGCGAAGCTGTAGAGATCGCGCACCCAGCGGCGATCGACGCCGCGCGCGACGTCGCGTGCGAACGCCGTGTACGCGTACCGCTCGGCGAGCACGATCATGCCCGCTTTTAGCGGCGGGACGATGTTGTAGAGCAACCGGTCGGCGAAATCAGTGGCGTGTAGCAGACTGAAGGTCGTCGGCGTCAAGGCGTTCTTCTTCTTGCCCATTTTTGTCGCCGTCTTCACCAGCGCCGACGAGTTCCACTCGGTGACGAACACCCGCAGCCCCGCTGCGTTCAGCCACTTGGCCAGCAGGGCGAGCTGCGTCGTTTTTCCGGACCCGTCGATTCCTTCGACGACGAACAACTTTCCCGGGTACTCGTGCGGATTGCTCAGATTGTTCAGCATAAGAACTTCTGCCGGCACTCAGGCGCACCGGCTTGCCCAGCATGTCCTGGAACGGCTCGATTTGACGGTGCGCTGCCCACAGCTCGAGCTCGACGTCGCCCGTCGTCCGGAGTTTGACCAAGTATTCCTCACCGCGATCGTGCAGCTCGACGCCGGTGACGACCTGCGCGTGGCTACGGTCGAGATTTTCGGCGAACCGGAGAATCGCCGACAGCGTGCGCACGACGGTGCGCATCTTCCGCTTCAGCGTCCCATACGGCTTGTGCGCCATCTTCGGCGGCGTCTTGCGGTGATAGCGTGCAATGAGCGCGATCGCCTCGGTTTCCTCCGGCTCGAAACCGCGAAGGTCGCCGTTCTGAATCAAGTAGTACGAATGTTTGTGATGCCGCGGGTAGCTGATGTGTGTGCCGATATCGTGCAGCAGTGCCGCGAACTCGAGCCACTCGCGCTCGCGATCGGTCAGGCCGTGCACGCTGCGTGTCTGGTCGAAGACCGAGAGCGCCAGCCGCGCAATCTGGTGCGCGTGCTCGGGCCAGTAGCTGCAGCGCTCGGCCAGCTCGACGACGCTGCGGCGGCGGATATCGGGATACTGTCCGGCCTGGGCGATGTGCTTGCGATTGCGATGGATGTAGTCGAGCACCAGCCCTTCGCGCAGCGCGAAGTCGCAAAGCGTGATTTCGCTCGCTTCCAACCGTCGCAGGATTTCGTCCAGCAGTATCCCGCCGGCCACGATCAGATCGGCGCGCCGTGGGTCCAGGCCGGGGAGCTTCATCCGCTCGGCGATGCTGCGCGTCGTCACTTCTTTGCGGAGCCGCCGGATCTGCCTCGCCGGAATGCGGAGATTCCGAAGGTCGTCGCTCGCGCGGCGCTTGTCGGCAGACACGACGCTGCCCAGGCTCAGAATGGTGCCGGACGTGCCGATCACGCGATCGTAGCCGGCGGTTCGGATGTCCTTCAGGGTCTTCACCAGCTCTTCGTCAAGATGGCGGACGAGTCTTCGTTCGTCCCGGCGAGACAACGGATCGCTGTGGACATAGCGCTCGGTCAGGCGGATGACCCCCAGCTTGAAACTCTTGGCCACGCGGAGCGACGTGCCCGCGCCGTGGGTGATCTCGACGCTTCCCCCGCCGATGTCCACCACGACCGCCGAAGCGCCGGCCACATCCACACCGTAGACGGCGGCGAGGTGGATGAGCCGTGCCTCCTCCGTTCCCAAAATAACCCGCGGGCGGATGCCGGTTTCCCGCTCCACTGCCGCCAGGAACTCGCCGCCGTTTTCGGACTCGCGCACGGCACTCGTGGCCGCAGCGAGAATTTCCTCGACCTGATGGGATTCGGCGAGGCGACGGAACCGGGAAAACGCCTGAAGCGCGGCATCCATGGCCTCTTGTGTCAGGGCTTTGCCGTCGAGCCCTCCCGAGCCCAAACGGACCATTTCCTTCTCGCGGTCGATGACCTCGAACGACAGATCGGGTCGGATACGGACCACGATCATGTGTATCGAATTCGTACCGCAGTCGATGGCGGCTATTCGCATCTGCTTTGAAAGGATTTCCTATATTATGTAAACAGTTTGCATCCTAGCATGAACCCCCACACGTCCCATGACAGGCTCTGGCGGAGGCGACTGAACGCCCTTGCTGTCGTTTGGCCCGACTTTCTTGCCGGCGAAACCAAGGCGCTGCACGAGGCGCGGGTGGCGTCGCGCCGCCTCCGCGAGGCGCTTCCCGTCGTCGCCGCTTCGGCCCCGGCGTCGAAGTCGAAGAAACTCAAGCGCCGCCTCCAGGCGCTCACGCAATCTCTCGGGCCAATTCGCGAGCTCGATGTCGAACTGGGGATGCTCGACAAGGAAGCCGAGAGCGATGCCGTGCCCCGGGTGGCGTTGACGATGGTGCGCCGCGAAGTGGCGGCACGCAGGCGGAAGCTACGGCATAGCCTCGATGAGGATCCGCCGGCCGATATCAAGAAGCTGATCAAGAAGCTGGGGAAGATAGGGAAGAGGGAAGAGGGAAGAGGGGAGAGCAAGTGGCGCAGCGTACTCGGTGCTCGCCTGCTGAGACGCGCCAAGGACGTGCGCGCGGCCCTCGACGCCGCCGGGCCGCTCTATACGCCGGAACGGATCCACGGTGTGCGTATTTCCACCAAGAAGCTCCGCTATGCCGTCGAGATCGCGCACGAGGTCGGCACGCCGGGGGCTGCCCAGCTGGTTCGAGCGTTGAAGAAACATCAGGGGCGTCTCGGGAGGCTGCACGACTTCCAGGGACTGCTGAAGCATGTGCGCGAGGCGGAGGCTTCGCCGGTCGTCGGATCGCGCATCACCGATCTGACGGCGTACGCCGAAGCACTGGAGCGCGAGTGCCGGCACCTGCACGCCGACTTCCTCGAGCATCGCGACGCTCTTGTCGCGTGCCTCAACGAGGTGAAGTACGAACTGATTCCCGCGCTCACGACCCCCGTGCGGCGGCAGGCGAGTGTTGACAAAGCGCTGCGCACCGCCAAAGGAGCGCATGGAAAACGAGCGGTTTGAGCTTTACCTGATCCGCCACGGCCTGGCTGCCGAGCGTGGTGACAGCTATCCCGACGATACCAAGCGGCCCCTGACAGCCAAAGGCATCCAGCGACTGCAACAGGAAGGGAAGGCGCTCGTTGCCCTCGACGTCACGCTCGACGTCATCTTGACGAGCCCGCTCCTGCGCACACGGCAGACGGCCGATACCCTCGCCGCGAGCCTGCGCGCAGCGCCGCCGGTCGTGACGACTCAGGCGTTAGCGCCGGGCGGCACGTTGAACGCCATCATCGACGAGATCGTCAAGCAATCTCATCGACGTAAGAGGATTGCCATCGTTGGCCACGAGCCGGGCATGGGCGAGCTCGCCGCGCGGCTGCTGGGTTTGCGCAAGCCGCTCGAGTTCAAGAAGGGGGCGATTGCGCGCGTCGACGTGGCGGCGCTCCCGATGGCCGGCCCGGGACAGCTCCGCTGGTTCCTTACGCCGCGCATCCTTCGCAAGATCGGCAAGTAGCCGCCCGAACCTGCCTCAGTAGACACCCAGGAAGATCAGGAAAAGCTCGAAGATCAGGATGAGCACGATCGTGAGCTCGAGGAACTGGCCCCGCAGCATCGAGACCTGGTCCACGAGGAAGCGATAGATATCGTCGAGCGTCTTCAGCTTTTCGTTGACGTTGGTTTTCCAGCGGTCCAGATCCAGGCGGCGGCCGACCAGGCCGAACAGGCGCGCGGCGTAGACGTCGCCGATGATCTTCAGCGCGTTCTCCGTCCGGTCGGTCAGCTCGTTCACATCGATGAATAGCGAGTGCACCTGCCGGGCAGTGCGCACATAGTGACGCCCGAGAATCCAGTCGTGCCAACGCGCGCGCTGCATTTCTGGATAAATCCTCGCCAGTTCGTCGTCGAGCAACTCGTCGTAGTAGCGGAATTGCAGCAGCTGGGAGTTCGCGAACTCGCAGATTTCGACGGCGGCGAGGGTGCCAACGGGGCTGTCGTAGACGAACGCCGCATTCCAGGTG
>JAMQPK010000137.1 GCA_023717525.1 Vicinamibacterales bacterium
TGGACGGGACGCTGATGCGCAACGAGCCCGCCGCCTTTCTCTGCCGCTTCGGCCACAAACGCGAAGAACTGACCGTTGATGCGCACGACCGACGTCAAGGGAATCGTCAGCCCTGGCTCCATCGACCAGATGACGACGGCACGTACGTATTGGTCGGTCCGCAATCCTGCAGCCGACGATATCGGCGTCTTCGCCAGCACCGTCTGCGTCGTCGTGTCGACGGAAGGGGAGATGAAGTTGATCTTCTCGTCGGCAATCGGCGCGCCCGTTTCATCCACGAACCGCACCGGCAGGCCGATCCTCAACTTCGGCGCCTGCTGCACGGGGATGTTCAGATACGTCTCGAGACCCGAGTTCGAGTCGATCGACGTCAGCAGCGTGGTCTTCGTCACGCGGTCGCCCTCGTGCACCGGGACGTCGCCAATGACGCCGGCCGTCGGCGCGGTCACGTGGTAGTACCCGATGTCGGTGCGCGACGCGCGAATCTGCTCCTCGACCGTTCGCAGCTGCGCCTGCGTGGCTTTCAACTGGTTGGCGGCGCGGTCCGCGTCCATCTGGCTCGACGCTCCGGCAGCGAGCAGCTTCTGCGCGCGCTCGGCCTCCTGTTGCGCGTAGGCCACGTCAACCTCGCGCTGCGCGCGGATCGACTCGAGGCTCGAGAGGTTCGCCTGCTGCAGCCGCGAATCGATTTCCATCAACGTGGCGCCAGCGGCCACGCGGTTGCCGGACTTCACGAGAATGCGGGTGATGAATCCTTCAACCTGCGGCTGGATGGCGGTCGACTGCCGCGATTTGATCGTTCCGACGAATTCTGTGGTTTGCTCGATCGGCTTGGCTTCCAGCGTGACGATTTCGACCGGCATGGCTGGCATGCCGGCCCGTCCCCCGGCTCCACCAGCGCCGCCGGAGCCGGTGATTCCTGCTCCTCCGCAACCAACGGCGGCGGCCCCAAGTAACAGCAGTACAACGAGAACGGAGGATTTCGATGAAGTCATCATAGATAAGGATGCAGGACGGTAAGGAACTGTGGGGCCGCCTGTCGATTAGACGCTATTTCCAAAACTCCGGTTCCGATTATAGATTACTCGCCCAGAAGCAGAAGGGCGCCGGCCTTCCGTCGAAAGGCTCGATCGAAGGTTACAACCGTCAACTGTCCGGCGGCAGCAAACGCCGACAAATATGAATCTGCCCAATCCTTCGGCGTCGGGCGGACGGATTGTGTGAGCGACCGAAAGCGATGCTCGAGCTCTGGCGGCTCGTCCATCAGGTCGACGCGATCATCCCTTCGCCAGAGATCGTAGACAGCCCACGCTTCTCGTTGATTCAGCACTTCATCCTGCATCACCGCCTCTGCAGTCAGCAAGCGTAGAAAGCCGAGCTGCGTAAAGCGCGAAAAGATGAGCCGGGCGCCAGGCGACAGGTCTGCCAACCAATCCGTGGCCACCAAGTGGTGCACGTGCGCCTGGTATGTGAGGGCGATCCAGACGTTAACGTCAGGGAAAAGAAATGATGTCGTAGATCTGCGCATTGTCCAATTGCAGCTTGCCTGGCCGTTTGGAAGGGACCAGAGGAGGGGAGGCGATTCGGCGCCGCGTCGGCGGCCGGCCGCCCTTGAGCACCTGCTCGACCCCGCGAAGGATTAACGCTTTCGTTGAACTTCCTTCGCTGGCCGCCCGGGCCTTCAGTCGCCGATACATAGTGTCCGGAATGTCAACGGTCGTCCGCATCAATTCATTATGCCATATTTATGGTTTTATCACCTCGCACTGCCCGTAGTACTGCTCCGGCCTCGAGGTCCAGCCCGTCAGCCTCACTTGTGTGTACTCGTGCCGCGTGTGTACGGCCTTGAACTTCGCGCCCGCCCGGCTGTCCCGATCGGCAAACACCGTAGTCAGATACACCGACCCGGAGATGTTCATTGCCAGAAAGTGAAGGTTGTCGCCGAGCAGCCGCACCGTGATGTGCGGCGCGCCCGCCGATTGCGCCGTCACGTCGACGACGTTGGCGGTGCCTTCCTGCGCGTCGATGGCATCGAACTGCATGGCTAAGGATGCCGGCGTCACTTCCGCGCCTGGCACGTCCTTGTTCCACGTGCCGGTGGCCATCAGGGTGAACGCGCATTTCAGGCCCTGCACGTTGGCCAGCGGAATCGGTTCTGGCGTCTGCGCGCGAGGTGCCTGGGCGCCGACGGCGATCACGATAAGAAGCGCGGCGAGCCACTTGGTCATCACGTCTCCTGCTCCCGGTATAATCGCATCCCACTCCACATGCGCAGCCTTCTAGCCATCCTGGCGATGGCGGCTTTTGTCCAGGCTCAACCGGCGCCGGCGGTCGATCCGAAGCTGCAGGGGCAGCTCAAGGAACTGTTTCCAGCCGCGGTAGCATTTTCGCCGAAAGTGCCCGATCCACCGCACTACAAAGCGTACGCCGCGGGCCCCGGAGGATCGCAGACGGTTGCCGGCCTGGCGTTCTGGACCACCGAGGTTGAGCCCCTCGAGCGAGGATACGACGGGCCCATCAAGATGCTGGTTGGGATGGATACGAAAGGCGTCCTCACCGGCGTCATCGTCGTGCAGCATCACGAGCCGTACGGCGATTTTTCCATCGAGACGCCGCAGTTTGCCGTGCAGTTCGAAGGAAAGAGCATCCGCGATCCGTTCAGAGTCGGCTCCGACGTCGATGCGGTGTCGCGGGCCACGATCACCATCACCAGCGCCGCACGAGCCATCAGAAATAGCGCCCGGCGCATGGCCACGCAGCTGCTCGTTCCGCCCAAATGAATCCCTGGGGATTTGAGGAGGCAGCACCGGTCGAAACCTGGGCGCAGCTCGTCAGCAGCCAGGCGGCCGACCTCGTGCTGTTCGCGCTGTTCGCCGCGCTGGCGCTCACGAGCTTCTTTCGCAAAAGTGTCGGGCTGAAGTATGTGACGCTCGTGGC
>JAMQPK010000167.1 GCA_023717525.1 Vicinamibacterales bacterium
GTGACGGCCCGGAACGCGCTGACGTCGAAATACTGAGCCTGCGGACCGACATCGCCGATGATGTCGACCGGCCCTTCCTTCACTTTGTCGGCAAACTGATTCGTCGTGCCTGGCGCGTTCAACACGTTGGCGTTCGAGGTCACCGTCACGAACGAGCCGGACGATACGCTGAAGAACGTGTTCACCTGCCAGCCGCCCGCAATCGCGGCGGCCACGCCGCCCTCGTTGAGCCACTTCTTCCCAGATCCGAAGGGGAGCTCGTAGATCAGCGACGTGTTCAACCTGTGCGGCCTGCCGGTTTCTGCCTTGTTCAGGTACTGGTACTCCGGAATTGGAATCGTTGTGCTCCACCAGTCGACGGTATTCGAGTACGTGTAGGCCACCGTGAACGCAATGCCTTCGCTCATGCGGCGATTCATGCTGAGCTGCACCGAGTCGTAGTTCACCTTGCCGTCGGGCGAGAAGATGTTCATAGCCGACGTAATGCCGAGCGGCTGGAACGGCTGGCTCGCGGCACCGCCGCCAAGTTTGCCGTAGTTCACGTTGCGGTTGCGCGTCATGCCGGTCTGGCGATTCGCCACGTAGCCCACCTGCGCGCTCATCTTCTGGCCAATGGATTTCTGCGCACTCACGTTCCACGAAGAAATTTTTCCGCGAACGTAATCGTCTCTGTACGTGTTCACACCGGCGCCGGCGGGCAGCGTCATTACACCGCTGCTCTGGTCGATCTGCGGCACAATCGGCAACCCCTCGCTCAGGCTGCCAACCGATGTCAGGTTGTTCGGAGAGTTCTGCGTGATGACGATCGTCTGTGGGAACGACTGCGACGGCGTCATCTGCTGACGGCCCGGGTTGTTGCTCTGGGGATTGCGCGAATAGCCGGCGCGGACCACCAGCGTCTCTGTCGGCCGATACGCTACGCCGAGCCGCGGCGTAAACAGATTCTTCTCGACGCCGATGCCGCAGTTCTTGTCGTTCGGCCCCACGTCGCAAATCAGCAGCTTGTTGTTGGTAAAGTCATACACCTCGATACCGTGATCGACCCGGGACGGCAGCACGTAGTATTCCCACCGGAGTCCAACCGACGCCGTGATCTTCGGAGTGATGTTCCACTGATCGCGAATGTACGTCCCCACGTTGTAATTCCGCAGCGAATTGGGGCGGAACGTGTTGTTCGTCTGCGACGCTCCAGAGGCATCTCCTCCAAGCAGCGGCGTCATCGCCTGGGCACTTCTGGCCGATGGCATCCCAAGCAGGAAAGAGGCGAATCGATTGAAATCGTTTGCCGCCGCGCCGCCGGAGACCGTCGTGACGCCACCGTTGAACGTGAAGTCGCCTACCTGGGTCTCGTAGTGATCCTGATGAAGGATGATGTAGTCGAGACCAAACTTCACGTTGTGCGCCCCTTTGGTCCAGCCCGCGTTGGCGACGAATTGCCACTGCGGATCCACGTAGTCGCGAATGGGGCTGGTGCCGTTCAAGGTGAAGCCGGCGCCGGTGAAGGTGGGAATCGCCGTGTCGAGCGATCGCGGCGGCTGACAGGCATTCGGAATCCCCAGAATGGCGCCGGAGCACGTGTCTTCCGGCGGGAACACGTTCACGTTGTGCTTCGTGTAGCCGAAGGTGCCGTCGACGACGAAGTTCTGCGACAGGATCGAGGTCACGCCAATCGAGTCGCTGTCGACGAACGAGTCCCACACGCGCCCCTGCGAGATGGGATTGTAGGCCGACCCATCCACCGATGGCAGAATCGGCGCGGCTACCTCCCAGCTCGGGAGGAACCCCAGGCGTGCGTTCAGATTCAATCGCGGGCCAGGGTTGTAGGTGATCTTCGCGTCGATCTTGTGATAGTTCGTGTCGTACCCGGTCGTCGCAAAGTAATTGTTGGTGTATCCCGGTTGCGTCGGCAAGATCAGCTTCGACAACATCGACGCCGCAATCGGATTGATCCGATTCGCCGGAATGAAGTTGCAGGACGCGAACGCGGGATCCGCCGTCGACGTCATCCCAGGGCAGTTCTGAAACGCAAACGGAACGCGCCCGGCTCCCGTGGCCGCATTGCCCGTCAGCGGGTCATAGATGACCGTGTTCGTGCCGGAAAAATCTCCTCTGCGAAGATCCGCGGCCGGCAGCGAGATGTAGCCGTTGGTCCCGGTCTGACCCTGGGCGTTACCCGCTTTCGTTCGCTGAATGGTCGTCTCGTCACTGAAGAAGAAGAACAGCTTGTTCTTGACGATCGGGCCGCCCACCGTGCCACCAAGCACGTTCACGCTTGAAGTGCCCTTGCTCTGGCCAGCGGGCAGGAAATAGTTGCGTGCCCGCATTCTCGCGTCCACCGCGTACTCGAACGCCGAGCCCCTGAAGACGTTCGTGCCGCTCTTCACCTGCACGTTGACCGCGGCCGCACCGGCCATGCCTTGATCGGCATCGAAGCTGCTGGTGACCACGTTGACGGTTTCAATCGCTTCGAGGCTCGGGCCGTAACTCTGAATGCTCTCGAAAAACTGATTGGTGGCGGTGATGCCGTCGAGCCGAACGACCGTGTTCGTCGCGGGCTGGCCGTTGATCGTCAGGGACATCGTGCGGCCCGGGTTGTTGATACCGCCCGATTGCTGATAGTTCGGGTCTGCCACACCGGGCATCAACGTGAGGAAGCTCTGAAAGGCGCGCCCGCTGGTGGGCAGCGTCTGCAGTTCCTCGGCGTTCGCGAGGTGCTGGACCGCCGCATTTTCCGTCTGAAGGATCGCCGAAGAAGCCGTCACGGTGATGGCTTCTTCGAGCGTGCCCAGGCCAAGTTTCGCGTCGACGCGGACATCGCGGTTGGTGACCTCGACACTGCGCGCCGTAAAGGGCTGAAAGCCGGTCAGCGTGATGGCGATCGTATAGGTGCCAGACGGGATATTGGGAATCGAGTACGCGCCCGAGGCGCTGGTCGTCGTCTCACGCACGAGGTTGGTCTCGGTCTGCGTCGCGATCACCGTGGCGCCCGGCACCACGCCCCCTGACGAGTCGGTCACGTTGCCGACGAGAGAGCCGTACACATTCTGCGCCGCCGCGTCGATTGGCAACGATGCGGTGCAGATTGCCAGAAACACAACGACGCGCGAGAATCTCCTCATGGTTCCTCCACAAAACTGTTAGCTGGAGACGCGAGAGTAAGATAGACTTTCAAGACTGTCAATAAATTTTGTGCCGCAATACGGTCTCAAGTATCGCAACATGAAACACCAGGGGCGTCACGACTTCAGATTCTTGGATCCACGAAAGCCAGCGCTCATCTCCACCCTTCTCTTTCTCCTCGCCGGCGCCACGTGGATCGCCGCGCAAGCGCCAGACCAGACCGCGCCGACCTTCAAGGTGAGCGTCAATTATGTCGATGTCGACGTCACGGTCACGGATGCCAACGGCCAATTCGCCCGCGGCTTGACGCGCAGCGATTTCGAGCTCCTGGAGGATGGAGTACCCCAGAAAATTGAAGCGTTCTCGCTGGTCGAGCTGCCGAACGCACGCCCGGGCGGCGTGCGCTTTTCCGGACGCGTCGTGCCGGCCGACGTCCGCTCGAACCGCGATGTGGCATCCGGCCGCGTCTACCTGATCGTGCTCGACGATCTGAACGTCAGCTCGTTCCGCACCTCGCAAGTCCGCAAGAACGCGCGCCAATTTGTCGAACAGAACTTCGGCGAACACGACATCGCCGCCGTCGTCAGCACGAGCGGCCGCAAGCAGGTGGCGCAGGAATTCACGAGCGATCCCGCCCGGCTGCTGGCGGCGATCGACGGGTTCATTGGACAGCGGTTGCGGTCGGCTGAAGAGGAGCGGATCGACAACTATTATCAGGCGCAGCTGTTGTCGGGCCTCAATGAGCAGACGCAGACCGACGATCCGCAGAACTCGACAACGGTCTTGAACCCCATCACCCGCAACATGTCGTTCGATCCCAGCAATCTCGAGCGCGAGCAGCGGGCTGTTGGCGTGCTGGACACGTTGCGCAACCTCGCCACGTACCTCGAAGGCGTTCGCGGCCGCCGGAAAGCGCTGCTGCTCTTCAGCGAAGGGCTCGACTACCCGATGGCGGACGTCTTCTCATCGGCCGGCGGGAACGTCATTGCGCGTGCGACTCAGGATGCGTTGAACGCCGCTGCGCGCGCCAACGTGAACTTCTACACCATCGATCCGCGCGGCCTGATTGGGATGAGCACCGACCTGCTCGAAACAATGAAGACGGCGGGGCCGGATTATGCCGGCACCGATCCCACCAGGCCCGTCGGCACGCCATATTCGGGCGTGCAGGCGCTGATGGCGGAAATGCGCCTCACGCAGGACAGCCTGCGCACGCTCGCCGAGGGAACCGGCGGGTTTGCAGCCGTCGACACGAATTCAGTGTCCGAGGTCTTCGATCGCATCGTCCGGACAAACGGCCAGTACTACCTGCTGGGCTACACACCACCAAACCACCCTCGAAACGGACGCTTTCATCGGATCGAAGTACGCGTCAAGCGGCCTGGCCTGAAGGCATCGGCGCGACGGGGCTATCCGTCCCCGAGCGGAAAAACACCCGATGAAGAGCGGCGCGAGCAGGCAACACGGCGCGCGCTCGATGAACGGAGGGGGGGCTCGACCGACACATCGATGGAGCTTCGAGCAGCGCTCAACAGTCCAGTGCAGCAGGGAGGCCTTGCTCTGTCGGTTCACGCATCGGCATTCAGGAACACGGCCAAAGACGCATCGGTCGCACTCACGGTCGAGCTACAGGGGGACGCGTTGGTATTCGCGCAGCAGCCCAACGGCCTGTTCACCGACACACCGGAGATTTCGTACTTCTCGCTCAACGAGGACGGCAGGGCACAGCGCGGCACGAGATCGGCGCTGAACCTGGCGATCCGGCCAGAAACGTACCAGCGCGTGAAAACACTCGGCCTTCGCCTGAACACACGCTCTACGTTCGCCGCCGGGCGATACCAGCTCCGCATCGGCGCGCGCGATCCTGCGACTGGCGCGTCTGGAACGGTCTTCTATGATCTGGTCGTTCCGGATTTCACCAGGAATCCGTTGATGTTGAGCGGACTGCTGGTGTCCTCGAGCGCCGCCGGCAGCGTGCTGACGCCGCAGCGCGATGAGATCTCGGAAAAACTGCTGGGTGCGCCGGCCACGAGCCGGAGGGAATTCGCCCAAAGCGAAACGCTGAAACTGCTCACGGAAATCTACGACAACCTCCCCGCGCAGCAGGCGCGTCAAGTCGACTTGCGCGTCCGACTGATCGCGGAGAACGGCCAGGAAGTGTTTGCGTCGCGAGATTCATTGGCCAACGGCGCCGGCGGCGCAAAGCCCTGGAGCACGTTCACCTATGTTGGCCAGGTACCGTTGAACAATATCCCCCCAGGGCACTATCTGTTGAGGCTCGAAGCCGCGCACACCACCGGAGGCAACACGGCCTCCGTTGAAGCGGTCATTACCGTGATACGAGGCAACTGATCATGCGATTGAATGTGCTGCTCGCTCTCATCCTCGCGACGGCGGCCGTAGCCGTATCTGCCGGCCAGCGCGGCGCAGGACGCGGTTCCGCTCCGCCGGAACCTTCGATCTTCGCCGACGGAGACTTTACGATCAGACCACCCTGGTCGAACGCACCCGAGCTGATCGTCGACAACACCATTCCGCATGGAACCATTCATCGATTCACGATGAAGTCTGAGGACAGCAAGATCTACAAGGGCATCTCCCGCGACCAGCCTGGCGCCGTGGTGCCCTACTCCCGGCCGGTGGCCGTCTACGTCCCCGCGCAGTACGTTCCCGGCACGCCAGCTCCTTTCATCGTCGTGCAGGATGGGTACAACCCGAAATATCACCTGACCGTACCGACCGTGCTCGACAAGCTGATTGCCGAAAAGAAGCTCCCGGTCATGGTGGCGGTCCTGGTGCAGCATGGCGGCGGCGACGGGCCTGGCAGCCAGCGGGGACTGGAATACGATACGGTTTCGGATACCTACACGCAGTTCATCGAAACGGAAGTCCTTCCGAAAATCGCCAGGGACTACAAGATCACATTCACAAAGGACCCGGAAGGGCGAGCCACCATGGGCGGAAGCTCAGGCGCGGCGTGTGCCATGGCGATGGCCTGGTTTCACCCGGAGCTATATAGAAAGGTGTTGAGCTACTCCGGCACGTTCGTGAATCAGGCGCGGCCATCCACCGAGTTGGCGCCCCGCGGCGCGTGGGAGTACCACGCGACGCTCATCCCGAACGCCGAGAAGAAGCCGATTCGCATATGGATGGAAGTTGGAGAATTCGACAACGGTGCCAGCCGGGATGAATCCACGTTCGGCAATTGGATCATCGCCAACCAGCACATGGCAGCCGTCCTGAAAACGAAGGGCTACCCCTACCGTTATGTATATGCGGAAGGTGCGCGGCACACCGACGCCGGCGTGATTCTTCAGACGCTACCGCAGGCACTGCAGTGGCTCTGGCAAGGCTATAAGAATTGAAGATTGAAGATTGAAGATTGGAGCATTGAAACATTACGGAAGTCGTAAGGCAGCCGTAATGTAACAATGTACCAATTTTCAATCTTCAATTCTCAGAGATCTGACAGACCTTCCAGTTTCCCGTTGCTGTCTCCGAGGCTGTCCACGGGCACTCCCATGCGGTCCAGCATCGACAAGTAGAGGTTCGTGATCGGCGTCTCGTCGGCGTAGCGGATGTGGCGGCCGGGCTTCAGCGTGCCGCGGCCCCGGCCCGCGATGACGGTCGGCAGGTTATTGTGCTGGTGGGCATTGCCGTCTGCCAGCGCGCTGCCATACACGATCATTGAATTGTCGAGCAGCGTGCCGTCACCGTCCGGCGTCGCCTTCAGCTTGTCGAGGAAATACGTGAACTGCTTGATGTGCAGCTCGTTAATCTGCGTCACCTTCTCGATCTTCTCTTTGTCACCCTGGTGATGCGTCAGCCCGTGATGCCCTTCGGTGATGCCGATCTCCGGGTAGTTGCGCGGGCTCTGTTCGAGCCCAAGCAACATAGTGACAACGCGGGTCGTGTCGGTCTGGAACGCGAGCGCCATCAAATCGAACATGATGTGTGAGTGCTCGATGAAGTCGGTCGGGATGCTCGCCGAGGGCGCCGTCGCCGGCGCCTTCACCATGTTGTTCCGCTCTGTGGCCTGGATGCGCTTTTCGACATCGCGAATGGCGAACAGGTACTCGTCGAGCTTCCGGCGATCGTCGCCGCCGAGCGTCATCTTCAAGCCCTGCGCGTCCTCGACGACATAATCGAGGATGCTCTTCTCGTAGCTCTTGAGCCGCGCTCGTCGAGCCGGATCCTTTTCGTCGTCCACCGCGCCGAACATCCGCTCGAACACCGCTCGCGGCCGCATTTCCGGCGGATTCGGCGTGCTCGGCGAGCGCCACGACAGGCTGTTGCTGTAGGCGCAGCTGTAGCCGTTGTCGCAGTTGCCGCCCTGAATGCCCTCTTCGCAGCTCAGCTCGAGCGACCCGAACTTGGTCTGTCCTTCCAGCTTGCGCGCGGCGATCTGATCCATCGAGATGCCGGTCTGGATGTCCTTGCCGTACGTCTTCTTCGGATGCACGCCGGTGAGGTAGGCCGCGCCCGCGCGGCCGTGGTCGCCTGGCCCGTCGCCAAGGGCGCGACCGCCGTTGGACGTCAGGCCGCTCAGCATCAAGACGTCGTTGCAGTAAGGATCGAGCGCCTTCGAGACGCGCTTCAATCCTGCCAGTGGCGCCACTCCCGGCCCCGTCAGCCCGGCCGGCGTCCATTCCTCCATGACGATGCCGTTGGGAACGTAGAGAAACGCCATCCTGTTGGCGGTGATCCGCTTCTTGACGGCCTGGGCGGCAAATGCCGGATACATGGCGTCGAGGAACGGAAGGGCAACCGCGGCGCCCAGTCCGCGAAGCACGGCACGGCGAGAAAGGTATCTCATCAGTTTCCTCGTTTGTCGGCGATACCGGCGCTCGCCCGCATCTGGAATGCGGGGCTGCTGACGATCGACGTCACGAGCGTTGAAAACTTGTAATTGCTCCCTGCAAGTGTTCCGCTGATTTGGCCGACGTTCGAGCGATCGGAGCGCTCGAGTCCTCGACCCAGTGCGAACGTCAGCAGCTTTTCAGTAAAGTTCTGCGCGAATGCATCGGATTGCGAACGGAGAATCTGTTTCAGTTCCCTGGCCCCTGTAAATGACCGCCCGTCCGGCAGAGTCCCGGAAGTGTCGACGGCGAAGTTCCCGTCCTTCTCGCGCCACGCACCCGCGGCATCGTAGTTATCCAGGCCGAAGCCAATGGGATCCATGGAGTTGTGGCACGCCGCACAGCTCGGATCCTTGCGATGCTGCTCCAGCCGCTGGCGCAGCGATGCCGCCGTGCCAAGATCGGTCTCCACGAGCGCCGGAATATTGTCTGGCGGAGGAGGTGGGGCCGCACCAAGCAGGGTGTCGAGCACCCACTTTCCTCTCAGGACCGGAGACGTGCGCGTGGCATACGAGGAGATCGACAGAATCGAGCCCTGCGTGACGACGCCGCTGCGCTGCACGCCGTCGAGATCGACGCGTCGCAGCTGTTCTCCATCGACGCCGGGAATGCCGTAGTAGCGCGCGAGCGGTCCGTTGACGAAGGTGAACTTGCCGTCGATGAAGTCGAGGATGCTTCGGTCTTCACCGATGACCGTTTTTACGAACATCAGCGTTTCCTGCCGCATCGCGTCGAGCAGCTCGTCGTCGACGATCGGGAACTTGCCTGCATCCGGCTTCTTGCGATCCATCAGACGCAGGTTCAACCACTGCTCGCCGAAGTTCTGTGCCAGCGAGGCCGATTTTGGATCCTTCAGCATGCGCTCGACCTGGGCGCGCATCACGGCCGGGTCGTGCAGCCTCTTCTGCGCCGCCATCTCGAAGAGCGCGGCGTCCGGCATCGTGCTCCACAGGAAATAGGACAGCCGCGACGCGAGCTCGTAGTCGTTCAGCGGATACACGCCTTTGGGCGCCGCGGGGGACGTCGAAGTCACCGTGGGCGCCGGATCGCGCTCTATTCTGAAAAGGAAGTTCGGCGACGTGAGCACGGCCTGAACGGCCACGCGAACGCCTTCTTCGAACGAGTCGCGCTTCTGGACCTGCGCGACCAGGCTCATCAGCTTCTGCACTTCCTGTTGCGTCGCCGGGCGCCGATACGCACGCGTGGCGAACGTGTCAATGATCTTCCGGGCGCAGTCGGTCGAATATCGGCCGTTCGCCTGCGGTGCGCAGACGAAGATCTTCGCGAAGCTCGCGGGATGATCGGCCGACGGGCTGTGGGGCCCCATCACGTCCAGGTATTCAAGGTAGAGCTTGCGGCGCCCGTCGGGATTGAACTGGGTGCGAACGTCCGCAATGTTTGCAAGGCCGGGGAACGATGCGCGCAGCGTGTGATCGCCGGCCGACAGCTTCACGCGGACGACGCTCTCGCCTCGCGCGTACTCGTAGTCGGTCGTGCCCTGAACCACGTAGGAATAGACCTGCTGGCCATCGATCGTGAACACCAGCGGCTCGGGCGGCGCGGCAGTTCGTGCGCGCTCGTACCGCGCGCGCCGCTCTTCATCCGTGATGGGTCTCGGAACGAACCCGCCCCGACCACGTCCACCCCTGCCCTGTGGAGCCCCGGCACTCGGCGGCGCCCCAGCCGGCGCCGGTGGTGCGTCCGCACTTCCCGCACCCCTCGCCCCCCCCGCACCTCGTCCTGGACCGTCCGTCGTCGTCACCTGCTCGCCGCCGCGGAAGTTCTGGTAGCGAAAGCGGAATTCGTATTCGGCATCGACAGGCGCGTGATACGTCGCGTAGAGCGCTCCGCGGGCCGAGAACGGCGTGACATTGCCCGACGCCTGCAGGTCGTCCTGAATCTTCTTCGGCAGGAACCGCTGCAGCAGGGTCGGCTTGGCCGGGTATGCCTCGCCGAACACGGCCGCTTTCGATACATTGCGCGCCGCAGCCATGTACTTTTCCATGAGCATCGGCGACATCGACAGCACGTCGCCGATGTTGTCGAAGCCATATCCCGAATCGTCCACCGGAAATTCGTCGGCCGGGCGAAGGGTGACGCCCAGCAGGTCGCGAATCGTGTTGTTGTATTCCGTCCGATTCAGGCGGCGCGCGGTCACACGCCCCGGGTCGATCGATGAACCGATCGAGGCCGGCGCGTCGGTCGATCCCGGGCCGATACCGCGCAGGCGTTCTATCCACCCGACAACGGCGGCAGAGTCCGATGCAGACAGCGGCGGCATCGTCCGAGGCGGCATCGTGCCCGCCTTGAGCTTGTCCAGCACCTTGACCCAGACATCCTGGTGTTCCAGAGCGGCCGCCGGTTCGCGCAACGCTTCCAGACTCAGGCTGCCGGCGTGCTGCCGGTCGCTGTGGCACGAAAAGCAGTTCTTCTGCAGGACCGGCACAACGGTCTGCTGATAAGCATCGACAGGTGTCTGTTGAAGACCCTGCCCGACAAGAGTACGCACCGCGAGGCCACTGCCAAGGACGGCGCTCGCCACGAGCGCTGCGGCGAGCCTGCGCCACAGGGAGGACATTTGCCATGATTTTAGCAGTTCCCTGCGGAACTTTCGCCTGAATCCGCAGGAGGCTGAGCGCAAATACATTGAGTACAAACTGTTAGCCGGAGTTCGGAAAAAAAGCAGGACCTGTGTTTCGCGTGGCGAAACTCGACACGGCGGCGGAATTTGCCTTGCCGGTGGGTCACCCTGCTGATATAAGTCCCGCATTCTCCAACTAGTCGATCATCAAACAGTCGTTCGTCCAAGGATTCTGAGGAGGAACCATGCGCAGCACTTCAATCCTGACGGTCGCAGTCTCTGCGATGCTGGCCGTTTCGGCGTTCGCGCAAACGACGGCTACGCTGGTCGGCACCGTGAAGGATCCGCAGGGGGGCATCATTCCCGGCGCGACCGTCACGCTGGTGAGTGAATCGCGCGGTACCTCGCAAGACACCCAGACGACGAACACCGGCGATTTCGTGTTCCCGAATATCGGCGGCGATACCTACACCGTCCGAGTGACGATGGACGGTTTCAAGACGCTCGAGCGGAGGAACGTGGCGGTGAGCCCCGGCGATCGGGTCGTCGTTGGCACACTCGCCATCGAGGTCGGCGCGCTCGCCGAGACGGTGACCGTCACCGGCGAAGCCGCCATGATTCAGGCGCAGACCGGCGAGCGATCGTTTACGGTCACAACCGAAGCTGTGCAGAATCTTCCGATCGCGAATCGAAACTTCGGCGGGCTCGCGGCGCTGACGCCGGGGGTGATCGGAACGACGCGCATCGGCATGCAGGGCGCGAGCACGAATTTCCAGATCGACGGCGTGTCGACGATCGACACGGGCGCCGGCGGCCAGGCGCTTCAACTGAACGTCGAAGCCATTGCCGAGGTGCGGGTGCTCACATCCGGCTATCAGGCGGAGTACGGACGAAACGCCGGGTTGCAGATCACTGGCGTCACCAAGAGCGGTTCGAACCAGTTTCACGGCTCGCTCTACGACATCCACAGGAACTCCGACTGGAACTCGAACAGCTGGGTGAATGTGGGCAACGGCGACCCGAAGGCTCTGTCGAAGCAGGATGACTGGGGCTATACGCTGGGCGGTCCCATCGGCAAACCTGGCGGCGCAAACAAGTTGTTCTTCTTCTATGGACACGAATACCGGCCGCGCAAGACAGGCGGCGCGATCAACCGGTTCCGCGTGCCGACAATGCTCGAGCGGCGGGGAGACTTCTCGCAGTCGACCGACAACAATGGCGCCCTGTTCAACATCATTCGCGATGCCTCCACCGGGCTGCCCTGCACCGCCGCCGACACACGCGGATGCTTTCAGGATGGCGGGGTGCTTGGCCGCATTCCGCAGAATCGGCTGTACGGCCTTGGGATGAACGTTCTTAAGCAGTGGCCGGAACCGAACACCAACGGCCTGAACTTCAACCTGGAAACCGTTGCACCCGAAGATACCAGGCTGGTGCAGCAACCCACAGTCCGTGTGGACTATCAGCCGTCGTCCCGCTTGCGTTTGACGTCGAAGTATGCCGCTCAGCGCTCGACCGTCAAAGTGACGCCCGGCACAATCCCGGGATTCAACGACACGCTGAACCGATTCCCGTTTATCACCGTGGGCTCCGCGACGGTGGACTACACGCTGACGTCGACGACGGTCATCGAAGGCACATGGGGCGCCTATCAGGCGAGCCAGCAGGGGAACCCGATGATCAGCCCGCTGACCAATCGCTGCGGCAGCATCGGGCTCTGCGACTTTCCGTTGCTGTACCCGGACGCCGGCATCGTGCCCCCGGGCTCCTATCAGGAAAAGTATGCCGTGGCCGCGAATGCGCCGAACTACGTCAATGGCCGCATTCTGATGGCACCGACGTTCCTCTGGGGCAGCCGCATCGGCGGTGGAACCCCAAGCCTCACGCCCCCGAGCCTGGCCCATACCACCGGCGGGTTCCTCGACATGGTCCGCACCAACGACGTGTCGATCAGCGTGACGCGCCTGATGGGCCGGCACACGATGAAAGCCGGGTACCAGCTGGATCACAGCTTGAAACAGCAGAATCAGCTCGGGAATCCGTCGCTGTTTCAAGGGCGAGTCGACTTCGCCAACGACACCAACAATCCGCTCGATACCGGCTTTGGCTTTGCGAATGCCGCGCTGGGTATTTTTTCGACCTACACGCAGATTAACAAGCTGACCGAGGGCAACTTCATCTACGACAGCCACGAGTGGTACATCCAGGACAACTGGAAGGTGTCGAACCACTTGTCGCTCGACTACGGGCTGAGAATCACGCATCAAGGCGAGAACTACGACACAAAGCTGCAGGCATCGAACTTCTTCGTCGACAAATGGAAGTCGGCTGACGCGCCGCAGCTCTATCGGCCCGGCTGCTCTGTGGCCACGGTTCCGTGCCCGGCCGCAAGCCGCGTCGCCGTGAATCCGGTCACCGGTGCATCGCTCGGCGCAAACACCGCCGTTGCCATCGGCGCCATCGTCCCGAACAGCGGCAACCTGTTAAACGGCATCATTCAGGCAGGCGCGGGTATTCCGAAAACCAACTACACGTGGCCGGACATCGGGTTGGCACCCCGATTTGGCATGGCGTACGACCTGACGGGCGAACAGCGCATCGTCATCCGCGGCGGCTTCGGTCTCTTCTACGATCGGTTGAATGGGAACACCATCTACGGACAGATCAGCAACCCACCCGTCGGACAGACCGCCAACGTCCGGAACGGAAATCTGCAGACGCTTGGTCAGGTAGGCCTTCAAACGCAAACGCCTTCGGCGCTGACGATTTTCTATTACGACTCGAAGCTGCCGTCGTCGGTACAGTGGAACGGTGGGGTGCAGATGACGCTGCCCTGGGCGTCCACGCTCGACGTGTCGTACGTCGGCTCGCACGGCTATAACCTGATTGGGTCGAACCCCGACCTGAACTCGCCGGACCTGGGCGTGGCGTATCTGCCGCAGAACCAGGATCCGACGGCGTCCAGCACGGTTCCCGGCGCCGCGGCGCTGACCACCGACTTGTTGCGCCCCTACCGCGGTCTCGGCGCGATCAACACGACCTGGGGCAGGTACTGGAACGGGTACGATTCGATTCAGACGAGCTTCAACCGGCGTTTCCGGAACGGCATCCAGGCAACCCTGAACTACACGTACGGCATTCACACCATCGGCAATACCGGAACATCCCCGCGCCTCCAGCACGCCGCCGACGGCACGATAAGCCTGAGGAGTGACCAGGCGGAGTTCGATGAGCTCTTGAGGAACAACGGGAACCGGCCGCACGTCATCAGAGGCAACTTCGTTTGGGATCTGCCGAACGTGGATGAGTCGACTCCGAAGGTGCTCAGCGCCATCGTGAACGACTGGCAGATCTCCGGTGTCTTCACCGGAACCTCAGGTGCGGCCTACGACTCGACGTTCTCGTATAACGCCAACGGCGCAAGCGTGAACCTGACCGGCTCGCCAAGCTATCCGGCACGCATCAAAGTCGTCGGAGATCCAGGCAGCGGCTGTTCGAGCGATCAGTACAAGCAGTTCAATACGGCGGCGTTTGCGGCACCTGGCTACAACAGCACAGGCCTCGAGTCGGGGGCAAGCCTGATGTCGGGATGCTTCGACAAGACGACGGACCTGTCGATCGCCCGCAACTTCCATTTCCTGGGAAGCAAACAAATTCAGCTTCGAATCGATCTGTTCAACGTATTCAACACCGTCGTCATCGACACCCGCGTGAGCCAGCTCCAGTTGAACAGCCCGACAGACCTCACCATCCGCAACAATCAGTTCCTTGCGGATGGGACGTTGAACCCGGCGCGAGTGAAGCCGCGCGATGCCGGCTACGGCGCGGCCAGCACCGCACAGGCGATGAGGACGATAGAGGCCCGGCTGCGGTTCCAGTTCTAGCCTGGGGGCCGAGCGCGGAGATGCGTTATGAGGCCGGCGAGAGACAGTACGTGGCCGCCGCCGCGGGGAACTCGCTTTTCGTTTTCGGCCTTCGCGATTAGGGCTTTCGGGTGGCCTCCGTAAAATCGAGTTCGAGCAGGTGCTGGCTGCTCACTTTGGCGCCTGCCTCGTCCTCGAGCGCGCCCACAATCTTTTTCGTCGTGACGTCGACAACGTCGCCCGTTGATGCGTACGCATAGCGGCCGTCAAGGCTGAACGTAATCCACCGGGGCTGAGCCGGCAGGTCGATCGCGGCCGTTGCCACAGGCGGATAGACCGTGGCGTCAAATACGCGCAGACGGTTCTTCACGCCGTCGGCGATCCACAACTCCTGGCCGTTCCTGGTAAAGGCGATTCCATGGCTGGGACACTCATACTCGGCCGCCGCGTCTTTGGCGACGTCATCCACCGCCACGCTGTCGAGCACCAATCCGGTCTGAAGGTCGGCGACCTCGAAACCTACGACACCATCGACATTGGCAAACACCAGTGTGCCCTTCGCATTCAGCGTCACGGGACAGACAAATCCGCTGAACGGCCCGACGGTCGTGATTACTTCATGTGTCGCGGCGTCGGAGACCAAGAGCGTCTCGGACTCCCAGGCCGCCAGATAGACGCGCCTGCCGTCTGGCGCGTAGAGCGTTTCACGAGGCCAACCCGCGACGCCGACCGTCGCACGTAATTCACCCGTGGCTGCATTGATGACGTACCATTTCGGACTGCCGAACGCGGGCGCATAGATCGTCCGCCCGTCCGGCGAGACGGCGAACCGTTCGCAGCAATGATCCTCGTAGCTCATCTCCCAGAAGATGGCGCCGGTGTGCGGGTCAACGGCGGCGAGCCGTCGCGTGGTGCTGAGGTAGAAACGTCCGGTGTTCGCGCTGGCGGCGATGCCTCGAACGATCTCTCCGTCCGGCCGGCCGGCAGCCGGCCACAACACCAACCGCCTGACAAACCGATGCGCATCGCCGATGTCGAATACGAGAATGCGGATAGCGCGGTCGGGATCGGCATCATCTGAGGGCGCCGCGACGAAGAGGTGCGGCGGCTCCGGCTGGGCCGCCATCGGGATGACGGCGATCTGAACAAGCAAGAAGCCGAGGAACGCGAGCCGCATCACCGGCCGCGGTCACTCACTGCAGCTTGGCGAGACCATCTCGAACGAGCTGATCGTCATGCGCTGCTCACCTGGCAGTTTGATGAGCAGGCCTCGCACGTACATCTTGTGGCCTTTGTGCGCATCGGGCGCGTAGGCCATCGCATCGAGCAGATTGAACGTCAGCGTGCCGAGCGGCCTCGCGGTATTTGCCGAGGATGCTGCGGCTACCACGGGCGGAGTGGCAACGACGGGATCGCTCGCTCGAGCCAGTATCCACGTATTGCCAGGTCCGCTAGCCAGGCAACCGACCACTTCGACGTAAGAGAAATCGCCCATTGGGGGCGGCGGTTTTACTTTGGCCGCCAGCACCCGGACGCCTTCCAGCCCACCGGCGTCGAGCTCGCGCGAGCCAGCCGGAAATCCATTCTCGCGCAGGACGTGCGCGACGACATCGAGGTACACGTCCTCGCCGAGACCGCCCGCGTCGCCCCTCGGCATCGTCGTGGAGATTTTCGTGAAGAGCGCTTTCACATCCTTCCCCGCGAAGTCGCGGTTGAAGCGTTCGCCCGTCAGCGCGGGGCCAGAGCCTCCGCCAAGATCTGGCCGGTGACATCCGCTGCACGCCCGCTCGTAGGTAAGGGCGCCACGCACCGCCTGTTCGTCGGTGTAGACACCAGCGGCCACCGTCTTCGGAGGTTCCTGCGCGCGACCGACACTGCGGTCTGCAACGAGGACGAGGCATACGAGCATGAGGATGGCGCGAGGCCCGCGGCGGTCCATCGGAAAATAGTTCACGGCTCAGTACTTGGATTTAATTTTCGGGACCGCGCCGCTCGCGGCAATCAGCTTGTTCAGCAGCTTCACGGCCACGTCGAGCGGCGGCCCGTCGGCGATGGCGAGCGGCGTCCGTCCGGCAGCGTTCATCTCGTCGAGTCTGGCCCCATGATCGGCAAGGAACTGGACCACCTCGATGACCTCCGCTTCGGTCCGGCCGTTGGCGGAGACGGTGACGTGCATCGGCGTGTTGCCCGTCGTGGTCTTCACGTCGACGTTCGGATCGATTTCGTAGGCGTACTTCACGGTCTGCAGCCGGCCGCCGGAGGCCGCGGCCATCAGCACATTCGAGCCGTCCTGCGCTTTCAGCAGCGTGTCGGCGCCTGCCGCGACCAGCGCGCGCATCACATCCTCGTGGTCGCCCCTGGCCGCCATCATCAGCGCGGTCTGCTCGCCGGCGGCGCCTCCGCGTCCAAATCCGCCGCCACCGCCGCGAGCGCCCGTTGGCACAGACGATTTCGGCGTGCGGGCGTTCGGATCGATGCCTTTGGCCAGGAGCGTGTCCACGAGCGCCAGATCGCCGGCCTGCGCCGACAAGTGGAGCATCGTGTTTCCCGCGCGGTCGCGCACGTTCATATCGGCACCGCCCTGCAGGAGCGCGAGCGCCGCATTCGAGGATTTGAAGGACATCGCGACAATCAGCGGCTTGCTGCCGGACACGAGCGCGACGTTCGGATTGGCCCCGGCCTTCAGCAGCGTCTGGAGGGATGCCACATCGTTCCTGGTCGTCGCGAAAACGAGGGGCGTAAAGCCGTTCTTCGAGACGGCATTGACGTTCGCGCCCATTTCCACCAGACCGGCAACGACGTCGCTATGGCCTTCGGCCGCGGCCCACATCAGCGCCGTCTGTCCGCGAAGCGGATCCGCCACGTTGACGTCGGCGCCACGCACGACCAGCTGCCGAACCGTCTCGAGGCTGCCGGCGCCCGCCGCGATCATTACGGCCGTCTCGCCATTCCACCGCGCCGCGCTCGCGCTGCCGCCCGCCGCGAGCAGTCGCTGTGTCAACGCCGCGTCACCGTTCGCGGCCGCAAGTGTTACGGGCGTCTCGCCGTATTCATCTGCCGTGTTCGCTCTCGCGCCGGCGTTGAGCAGCGCGTCGGCCATCGTGCGTTGGCCCAGATACACCGCCCACGCCAGCGCGGTCGCCCCATCGGGCTGCGCGGCATTGACGTCGGCCTTTGCCCGCAACAGCGCCGTAAAGGCCTTCTGATCGCGGCGCTTCACCGCGTCGAGCAGACGCAAGTCGCGCCCGGGACTCTGCGCGGAGACCGAGAGAACGGCCGCCAGCACCCAGAGACCGCAGACGCCGAACAGAGCGAGGCCGCGCCGCTTCGACATATCCCCCCTGGACTACAGGTTCGTCAAACGGCCGGTGCTGTCGCCGAACCCTTCGACCTGCGGCATCCCGGCCATGTCGAACATGCTGAGGAACAGGTTATTCAGCGGCGTCTCCTTCGAATAGACGAGGTGACGATTGCCCTTCAGCCGCCCGTTCGCCGTTCCCGCCATCACGATGGGCAGATCGTCGTGGGTGTGCTGATTGGACTCGCTGAGGCTGCTGCCAAACACGACCAGCGAGTGATCGAGCAGCGAGCCATCACCATCGGGCGTCTCCTTCAGCCGCTTCAACAGGTAGGCGTACATCGCCACGTGCAGTTCGTCGATCTTCATCAGCTTCTCGATGCGCTCCGCGTCGCCCTGGTGATGCGAAATGGAATGGTGCCCGTCGGAAATGCCGATCTCGCGGTACGCGCGGTTGCTGCCGTCCCGTCCCAGCATGAACGACGCCACGCGCGTCATGTCGGTCTGCCACGCAATCACCTGCAGATCCATCATCAGCTTCGCGTAGGCCTCGTAGTCGTCCGGGACAGCGCTCGGCCGCTCCATGTGCGGCAGCTGCAGCGTCACGTTCTGCTCTTCGGCCAACTGAATCCTCCGCTCGATGTCGCGGACGGCCTCGAGATATTCATCCAGCTTCCGCTTGTCTGCCGGTCCAACGCCGCCTTGCAGGCGCGACAGGCTTCCCGCAACGTAATCGAGCACGCTCTTCTGACGTTCGAGCCGTTGCATCCGCGCCGCCGGATCGGTGCTCTCGCCGTCGCCGAACAGCCGCTCGAAGACCGTTCGTGGATTCAACTCGGCCGGCAACGGGCTGCTCGCTGAACGCCACGACATCGACATATACGCACACGTGTAGCCGGAATCGCAGTTGCCCGCGAGCGGCTGCGGCTCGAGGCCAAGCTCGAGCGACGACAACTGTGTGTACTTGCCGAGTTCCTTTGCCGCAATCTGATCGGCCGAGATGGCGAGTTTGAAATCGGCGCCGCCCGTTTTGAACGGGTGGACGCCGGTGAGAAACGTCGCGGTCGCGCGGGCATGGTCGCCGGGACCGTCGCCAAGCGCGCGTCCGTTTACCTGAGCGAGCCCGCTGAATACGTTGACGTGATTGCGGAACGGCTCGAGCGCTTTCATCGTCGGGCTGAACGGGAAATTTTCGCCAACGGCTTTTGGCGTCCACATGAACGGACGCGGGCTTTTGTCGCATGCGCCGATAATGCCGTTGGGCGTGTACATGTAGCCAAGCCGCACGGGCGCCGTCGACGCGGCCCTGGCGGAGAACGCGGGCACCATCGAGTCGAGGAACGGCAGGGCCACCGTCGCGCCCAGCCCTCGCAGGAACGTCCGCCGGTGCAGAGCTTTGTTGGTGATGATCATGAGTCTGACGCTCTCCTCATCTGAAACGGCGTGCTCTTCACGATCGCGAGAATCAGCGACGAGATTCGATACTGATCTCGCGCCGCCTGACGATCAATGGCCCGAATCGCCGGATAATCGTAGTATTCCACGCCTCGCCCGAGTGCGTACGTCAAAAGCTTCTCGGTGGCCGTCCGGACGAAGTCGTCCCGGTACTTGGTCAGCAGCAGCTGGCTCAGACCAGCCGGTCCCTGGAACTCCGTGCCATCAGGGAGTTTACCGCTCGCATCGATGACCTGGCCAGCATCTTCGGCACGCCACTTGCCTACGCCGTCGTAGTTTTCCAGCGCAAATCCGATTGGATCCATCCGCCCGTGACACGACGCGCAGATGGCGTTGGCCCGGTGCGCCTGCATCTGCTCGCGCATCGTCAACACCTTGCCCTTCGGAGCCGCTTGCAGTTCCGGCACATCCGGTGGCGGCGGCGGCGGGGGCGTGCCCAGCAGATTCTCGAGGATCCATTTTCCCCGCTGAACCACCGACGTTCGATTCGGGTACGACGTGACGGTCAGGATGCTCCCTTGTCCCAGAAGCCCGTGGCGGTTGACGTCGGCCAGTGCGACGCGCCGGAATTGCGACCCGTATACGCGAGGAATTCCGTAGTGCTCGGCGAGGCGTTCGTTCACGAACGTGTAGTCGGCCGTCAGAAGCTCGAGCAAGCTGCGATCTTCGCGGAAGATGCTCGACACCAGCAGATCCGTTTCGGTGAGGAACGACTGGCGCAACGCCTCGTCGAACGGGAAGATCACCGGATCGGGATTCTGGGTCTGAACGTTCCGGAGCTGCAACCACTGGCCAGCGAAATTCGAGACCAGCGTGTCGGCGCGACGATCGTCGAGCATCCGCCGCACCTGCCGCTCCAGCACGACCGGATTCGACAGCCGGCCGGCCTCCGCAGCATCGAGCAATTCGGCGTCGGGAATCGTGCTCCAGAGGAAAAACGACAGCCGCGACGCGAGCTCTATGTCGCTGACGCGGTACGCCTGGCCGGGCTTCGCGCCGCGCGGATCGCGCTCGAAGCGGAAAAGAAATTCCGGCGCCACGAGCATCGCCTGAATGGCGTACTGAATGCCCGTGTCGAAGTCACCGCCGGTGCGCCCTTTTTCGTAGAACGCATAGAGCGGCTGAATATCCGGGGCCGTCACCGGCCGGCGAAATGCGCGGCGCGCGAGCGCCGTCAGCACGGTGCGCGCGCACGCGGCCTCCTGAACCTGTGCCGTCGGACGGCAGGTGAAAATCCTCCGGCGGCTCGGTGTATCGCCGCGGCCCGTGA
>JAMQPK010000212.1 GCA_023717525.1 Vicinamibacterales bacterium
GCCTCGATCGCCCCTGCATAGATATTTGCGAACGCCTCGAAAAAGCCCTCGGGGTGGCCCCATGGAATGCGCGTCGCTTTTGTGGCCGCTGGGTCGAGGTACTCGGTTCGACCTCGGCTCAGCGTTTCGCGCGGCTTGCCGTGACGATACACCTCGAGATAGTTCGGATTCTCCTGCGCCCACAAAATCGCACCTTTGGATCCATACGCGCGAAGCCGCAGACCGTTCTCTTCTCCGGTAGCGATCTGGCTGACGGTCAGCACTCCTTTGCCGCCGCCCTGGAAGCGGAGCAACGCATTGATGTCTTCGTCGAGCGTGCGATCGGGCAGGAACGTGCTCTTGTCTGCCGCGATCATCGTCACGCGATCGCAGGTAACGTATTCGGTCAGGTTGAACGCGTGCGTGCCGATGTCGCCGATGGCGCCGCCGATTCCCGATTCGGCCGGATTGACACGCCACGACGCCTGCTTCGATCCCCGCTTCTCCTCTGGCTCGACGAGCCAGTCCTGCAGGTATTCGACGATGACCTTGCGGACGCTGCCCATCTCGCCAGATTGAAAAAGGTGCCGCGCATGGCGGACGAGAGGGTAGCCCGTGTAGTTGTGCGTGAGCGCGAAGACCAATCCGGTCTGTTCGACGATTCGCGCCAGCGACTCGGCTTCCTCGACCGTGAAGGCGAGCGGCTTGTCACATACGACGTGAAAGCCGGCCTCCAGACACGCCTTTGCCGGACCGTAGTGCGCGTGGTTGGGTGTGACGATGACGACGAAATCGATGCGGCGATCGGCGGGAAGCCTGCTTTCGGCTGCCACCATTTCCTCGTGCGTCTTGTAGAGCCTGGCGGGATCGAGATACAGCTGTGCTCCCGTTGCCTGCGTATTCGCCCAGTCGCGCGAGAACACGCCGGCGACGAGCTCGGCCTGGCCGTCGAGCGCGGCGGCAATGCGATGCACACTGCCGATGAAAGCGCCCTGTCCGCCGCCGACCATCCCCATTCGGAGCTTGCGCGTCCAGGAATTCATGCTCAGCTCCGGAAGGACTCGCGCCCGACGCCCTGAACGGGAATGCCCTGCGCGGCGAGCACGTCGTGCTGGAGCGAGTACATGCTGGCCGCGGCCCGATCGATGGATCGCACGAACGCGAGCGATCCCTGAAGAATCGGCGTCAGCTGGGCCTTGTCCTGCACTCGCGCCTTCGGATATTCGTGTTCGACGATCAAATAGGTGGCTGCCGGATCGAGCGGCAACAGCTCCCGCGCCGCGAGTTGGTGATCGAGCCAGTCGACTGTGCGGTTCTGAAGATATGCCAGCGGATCGTGGCGCGCGGTTCCGGGCAGCTCGTGCTCCGCCAGGACGACCTGCTTCTTCCAGGCATTGAGCTGATCGGCCGGTTTCGGCGATGGCTGGCCGTCGATCCAGTCGCCGCGCTGAATGGTCTGGCCGCCGTAGCCCCAGGCCGAGACACCCCGCGAGTCGACGACCTGTCCCTTCACGTGAAAGCCGTCGATCAGGAACGCGTAGCCGGCATCCTTCAAGTACTGAAAGATCGATCGCGTATCCTGCCCCATCAAAATGGCGTGCGAGGGGTCGTAGTGGATCCGGAGCTGGTCGCCGACACCGTGCTTCTCGCAGATCCGGTGCAGCGCGATCCAGACGCCCGGCGCGTATGCGATGTTGTTGTGCCACGTATCGTCGGTCGTCCAGCCCGGCATCGGGCATTGCTCGACACGATAGGTGAGGCCGCGTTCTTTCGCAGCCTTCAGGAGCGGTACGAACTGCTCCTCGAAATCGATCAGGTTCTGATCCATGCTCCGCCGCTGATTGCGGCCGATGAAGCCGCAGACGGCGGAGACGCCGAGCAGCGCGGCAGCGTCGAAGACCCGCAGAAGAAACGCGTGCTTCTTCGCCCGAAGCGCCGGATCGTGGTGGAGAAGGTTCTCGAAGAACGCGATGTCGGAGATGGCAACACCGGCCGCGGTCGCCGCGGCGTTCACTCGACGCGCCCGCGCCTGGTCGAACGGCTGACGAAGGTCGAGCGTGTTGGCGACCGGATCCAGCATGGCCTCGGCCGGCATGTCGGCCTCGCTCGGGTGCACGGCCGCCGACAGCTGGATGCAGTCTGCCCCGAGGTCGCGGCCGAAGGCGAGCCAGTCTTCGATCGCCAGATCGGGATCGCGGTCGCGTCGATCGCGGGACGTCAACTCCTGAAGGGCTGCGGTGAGCACGCCCACTTTCATGTAGCGGGGATCGAACGCTTTGACTGCCATGGATTGAGCCGCAACGCTAACGTGCAGATGGAGGCGTGTCAACCCGCTCGCCGTGTTACGCGGGACTACCAGCGGCGTTGATGGAGCAGCAGCCGTCAGGCTGCTGCTCCAGGATTCTTCAGAACGTCAGGCGGAACGCTATCTGCATCAACCGTGGCTGGTTGGCCTGTGAGGTGACCTGGCCGAAAATACTGGTGGCCGCCGTCGACGCCTGCGTGTTCGGCGGGCCGAACTGCACGCGGTTGAACAGGTTGAAGGCCTCGGCGCGCAGCGTCAGGTTGACCCGGCCGGCCAGGCGCGTCTGCTTCGAGACGGCGAAGTTCCAGTTGTGCACGCCGTGGGCGCGCAGGTCGGGGTCGGTCCGCTCCGCGTTGCCAAGGTCCCACCGCACCGATGCATCCGTGGATGCATCACCGGCGACGAACGCCGCATTCGGCACGCTGAAGCAACTGGTGTTGAACCAGCCAGTCAGACGATCGACTGCGGAGCCGGACACTTGCTTGTCGCAGTTCGGATCGACGTTCGGGCGCAGTCCGTAACCCGAGCCGATCAAATTAGGGGTTGCCGTAAATGCGAGAGGATATCCTGCCTGCAACGTGGTGAAGCCGCTCAGCGTCCACCCGCTGATGAGCATGTTGCTGATACCGGTCGCCTCTCCTCCGAACCGGCGGCCGGCGCCGAACGGCAGGTCCACCACGTAGTTGAAGACGAACCTGTGCGGGACGTCGAAGCTGCTCAGGGCGAATTCCTTCTCCAGATTGTTGGTCTGGTAGCCGGCGGCCGGGTTCCCGGCCCCCGATTCGAGCCAGCCGGTCACCGTCTCCACATTGCCGTAATTCCTGGAGAATGTGTAGTTCGCGCTGATGACGCTGCCGGCGCCGAAGCGCTTGTCCGCCCGGAGTTGCAGGGCGTTGTAGGTGCTTTCGCCGAAATATCCAGGCTCGTTCGCCGATGTGTACTGCGGGAACTGGACCAGCAGAAGATTGCGCTGAACGGTGGCCGTAGACAGCGCGCCCTCGCGAACGATCCCCAGGAACGGATTCGGCACGGTCTGCCGCAGATACGCCCCGTAACACGTGTCGCGCTGCGACGATGTGTAACCAGGCTGCCCCTGCGGAATGATGACGTTGCCCGTCAAGCTGCACACGGTCGTGTCGTTCGCCGCGCGATCGATGTGATCCAGCCCCAGCTGATTCCGGTTCAGGGTAGCGGGGAGGTGGCTGCCGCGCAGGCCTACGTACGCGACCTCGACCGACAATTGGTTCGCGAACTGATGCTGCAAGGCCGCGTTGAACTGCTGCGTCCGGCCCGGATAGCCCTCCTCATCGCGGTAGTACTGGTTGCCGGTTCCTCCGAGCAGCACTTGCTGGAAACTGGGATCGCGTCCCGGATAGTTATCCACGCCGGTCGGGAACGGATTGCTCAAGTCAGTGAAGAAGGTGCGGTTGTTGTCGACGCTGGTCGCGATGTTATTGGTTCGGATGTTCACGGGGTTGCCCGTCGGCCCATCTGGAAATCGTACGGTCGAGGGCACGTAGAACGTCCCGCCACCGGCGCGCACGACCGTGTTCTCCCCAAGGCGATACGCCACGCCGACACGCGGCGCAAACTGCAGGGGGTTCTTCCTCAGCGTGCGCTCCGGTTGCCCAGAGCTCGCCACTAACTCGTACGCACCGAGGTACGGCTTTCCCGTTTCCGGGTTGGTCTTCCCGGCCAGAAGCGGGTTGGCCAAGTCGGGGTTGAAGGTCACGAGGCGGTCTTCCGTCTCGAAGAACGCACCCGGCTTCTCCAGGCGCATTCCAAGGTTCACGGTCAGCCGGGAGTTCATCTGCCACGAATCCTCGACAAAGTACGCCTGGTACCGCGTACGGCCGTAGTTGAAATTCGATGACTGGTACGTCCCGCCTGTGGGCTGACCGATCAGAAACGACGCGAACGGATCGCCCGTTGCGCCGGGGGCTGTGCCGTCGAGCGCCGTCGGGTTGTTGGCGAACGTGAACGTGCCGCCCACGTTGTTGTTCTGAAAGTAGTTGACCTCGCCGTTCAGGATGTTCGCGCCCGCCTTCACGGTGTGAGCGGCCATGATTTTGGTGAGCGTCGGCGTGAGCGAATACGTATAGTCGTCCGCGTAGATGAGACCGGTGCCGATGACCTGGTTCGAGCCGGCACCGATGTTTGGAATGGTTGGCGGGACTCCGTCGCTGCGTGCGGGAATCTGGCCGTAAGGCACCACGGGAAGACCGAACGTCGACACCGGGTCCGTCCCGAGGTTGCCCGGGGTGCGATCGTAGTCCCACCGCATCACTCCAAACCGCACGTCCAGCACCGTCGACGAGTTGAAGGTGTACGTGTCGGCCACCATCCCCTGCGTCGTGATGAAATGCTCGGGCGAGTACGGATCGCCGTTGGTCTGGCCGTTGCCGTACACGTCCACCGGAAGGTTGGTCGAGTCGAATCGCGTGTACCGGCCGATGATGCGGTTGTTCTGGCGCATGTTGTAGTCGGCACGAACGTTGATCTGGTTGTTGTCGCCGCCGATCGAGGAGTTCTTCTCGAAGTTGTTCGTGGTCCAGCGACCGGCCACCGTCGGCTCGGCGTAAATCGGGAAATCCAGGAGCTTCTTCGCAATCGGGCTGATGCGGTTCTGCGGAATGATGTTGCCGGGAAACTGCTGGCGATTGGGCACCCCGGGCGCGCCGCAGACGCCGTTGAAGACCCCCGTGCCGGGGTTGTTGATGCCGCACTGCGTCCACGGATCGTAGATCGGCACGACCGTCGTACCACTGCCGCGATAATCCGAGAAGTCACCGTTCTTCATCGCGGCCGTCGGCACCGTGCGGCGGAACAGCACGCCTTCGCGGTTGCGGTAGCCTTCGAAACTGCCGAAGAAGAACAGCTTGTTCGTGAGCACCGGACCGCCCATCGACCCGCCGAAGTTGTTCTGCACGAACGGCGGCTTGTCGAGGCCGGCGCGCTCGCCGAAGAACGTGTTCGAGTTGAGCGCCTTGTTGCGGTGTTGTTCGAAGAGCGAGCCGTGATACTGGTTCGTGCCCGACCGCGACGCGATGTTCACAACGCCGCCGGTGAAGCGGCCGAACTCGGCGCTGCTGTTGTTGGTCTGCACGCGGAACTCTTCGACCGCCTCCGGACTCGGCGTCAGCACGACGATGTTGCCGTAGGCCGAATCCTGCACCGTGACGCCGTCGAAGTAGGACGCGCTCTGGTTCGCCGTGCCGCCGCCGATCTGGTAGTTGCCAGCCGCGAACACGTTCTTGCCCGTCAAGCTCCCTTCGCTGCCGCCTTGCGGCACGACGGAAGGCGCCAGCGTAATCAGGTTGAGCACGTTGCCGCCGTTCAGCGACAACTGCCGTATGCGGCTGCTCTCCATCACAATGCCGACCGACGCGTTCTGCGTTTGCAGCACGGGCGCCTCCCCGGTCACCTGAATCGTCTCGGCGAGGCTGCCGAGCTGCAGCGTCACGTCGAGACGGAGAGCGGACTGCACGTTGACCTCGATTTGATCGCGCACGTAGCGCTGGAATCCCGTCAGCTCCACTTCCAGGCGATACCTACCCGGGACAAGGTTGAGGAACCGGTACGTGCCGTCTGCGTCACTGACACCTTCGCGCCGTTCGCTGGTTCCGGTGTTGACGAGTACGACGGTCGCGCCCGGGATGACGCCTCCCTGTGCGTCCTTCAGGACGCTCACCATGGAACCGTAGAAACTCTGGCCCGCAGCTGGAGCCGTGAGCAGTGTGAAAGGGACTAGCAACAGAAGAACGAGGGCTCCAACGGAGCGGCGGCTCAACATACACCCTCCTGAAATGGGTAACAGATTCGACGCATTCGGTTCGTGAGCGGAAACGATAATCGATAATCTAGTCTTTTTTCAAGGAGTATTCAGCGCGCGCAGCGCCTCGAGTCCCGCCTGCCGCATCCCGGGAACCGGGCTCTGGGCCACGGCTTCGAAGTGAAGGCGGGCGTCAGCCCGGCGCCCCCTCCGCACAAGAATTTCACCGAGGGCAAGGTGCGCGTCGAGGTCGCCGGGATTCAGGCCTATGGCCAGTTCGTACTCGTGCGCCGCGTCATCGGCGCGGCCCATCGCCACCAGCACATCCGCGAGGTCGGTATGTGCCTGCGCCAGGCGTGGACTCAGCCGAATCGCTGCCCGCAGCTGAGCTTCAGCCTTCGGGTATGCGCGCGTCAGGGCGAGCACCATTCCGTAGCTGTGCCGGGCTTGCACGTGATTGGGATCGGCGCGGACCGCTCTCTCGAAGTGGTAACCGGCTTCCGCATAGGCCTTGCGGGCTGCCAGCAGATTCCCGAGGTTGTTGCGGGCCTCGGCGAGGTCGGGCTGACTGCGGATGGCCGCGCGGAAGAACCCCTCGGCCGCATCCGCGTCGGCTTTCTTCAAGGCCGCCAATCCCATCGTATTGTTCGCGCGGGGCATGTCGAGGTCGAGCGCGAGCGCCTGTTGCAGCGCGCGTTGCGCCTCGTCCACACGATCCTGCTGCAGGAAAACATTACCCAGGTCCGCAAAGGCATCCGCATCCTCTGGCCGGAGCGCTACGGCCTTTTGCAGCGCCTGGGCGGCCTCCGGCAGCTTCCCGGTCGCCGTTGCGGCGGCGGCAAGCTCCTTCAGGGCAGGCACGAAGTTGGGGTCGCGGCGAAGCGCTTCCTGGCACCAACGAATATCGGCGTCGTAGTTCGACGTCTTCGCGTAGGCCCGGGCCAGCTCGTAGTAGAAGTTCGGGCGTCCGGGTTTGTACTGCTGAACGGCGTGTTCCAACCGTGCGATGCCTGCGGAGAGGTTTGATCCCTGCTGCACCTGGGCGACCGCCAGGTACAGATCGTTCTCCGCAGTCGATGGAAGTTCCAGCGGGTACGAGAGGACGACTTCGCCTCGGTAGCCGGAGTGCTCGAAGTCCGCTTCCTTAAGCGGCGCGAGCAAATTCCCGGGAGGCCGGCGCCGCTGAATGTAATGGTCGGTCATGACGACGTGCACCGCGTCCTCGGTGCGGCGTTTGGGCATGTGGCAATCGAGACAGGTGGCGGGCTTCCCGTCGGCCTGCGTCTGCGGCGTTGCGTTGCGGTGCACCTCTTTGTGACAGCTCTGGCAAACAGCCACATACGTCCGGACTGCCCTATCGCCTCGCGGAATATCGTGGGGATTGTGACAGGTCACGCACGTCATGGCGCTTTGTTGAAAACATGCCGATTTCCGCAGGCGGTGTGCACCGCCGGCAATCTCGAACTTGTCATCCCGGCCTGTCCCCGGTGCATGATCGAAGTAGATGAAGTAGTCAGCCAGACGCTTTCCGGGCGTGTAGGAAAAGGGCGGGTGCTCGTCGCGTCGAATCTGAAACGGCAGCGGGCTGCTCGTCGACTCGAGATGACACTGCATGCACGTTTCGAGCTGGCGTTCTCGATCGAAGGTCGCCGGATTCGCAATGGTTCGGCGGCCGTCTTCGACATCGCCTCTCTTGATCGCATCAACATGGGCCTGCCCCGGCCCGTGGCATCGCTGGCAGTCGATGCCTTCCGGGAGAGGCTCGGCGAATTTCGGGCCATTCCCGTCGTCTCGCACCGTACCGCGCGGGTAGGCGTTGTGGCACGTCATGCAACCTTCGTTGATGAGGCGACGGAAATCCTGGTGCGCGGGACGGTCGTAGCCCGGGCTCATCGCCCAATAGCCGCCGCGCTCGGAGTACCAGCTCACCGGCATTTCCAGCAGTCTGCCGTCGGCGCTGCGGTGGACGAAGGTGCGCGCGTGATTGCCGGAGCCGATGACGTAGTCGGCTTCGTATTCGGACGCGTTGGTTTCCTTTGCGTCGACATCCAGCTCATGGCGCCGCTGGTAGGCTTTGCCGCCTCGCGCCTCCATCGTGTAGTGGCGATCGGACGCGGGATGCTGGAAGCGGTTATGGGTTGTGAAATCGGCGAGGGGTTTGTCCGGTTGCACGCGGGAAAACGAGCGCCCCATGCCCGTCTGGCTGTAGGTGTTGGCGATCTCGCTGTGACAGGTCGCGCAGACGCCGGGGTCGGTATAGAGGCTGGCAGCCGCCGGCGTTGCTGCGTCAGTCCGGCGCCAACTGCGTTGGTACACGACCGCACTCGCTGCAACCGCGATCGCAGCCAGCAACAGCACCCAGGCAACGCGCATGACCGGTTTAACTTCCATCGATAATCGATTATAGTCGTCCCACTTTTTCCTGGAGGCGCATATGTCTCGTGGACTGCTGGGCCTGGTCGCGACACTCGCCGCACTCTCGATTGTGCCTCTTGCCGGCACGCGAAGCACGTTCGTCCCCGACTGGACATTCAAGGGGAGCGCGCTCGCCGGCTGGCACGTGCTCGGCGCCGCCGAATGGAAAGCCATCGACGGCGAGTTGGTGGGCACACCCAAATCCACGGACGGCGGTTGGCTCGTACTCGACAAATCATTTCAGGATGTCGAGTTCGGCGCCGACTTCAAATGCGTCGGCGCGTGCCGCACCGGCGTGTTGCTCCGCGCAGAGAAGACGCCGACGGGAATGAAGGGCATCTTCCTCTCGCTCGACGCCGGAGAAGTCGGCGGCTACGCCGTCACGATCGACGCCAACGGCAAGATCGTGACGCGCGATCGACTGCGGCCCGGCGGTGGGCTGATGCGCGTCGCGCCATCAGCGGCCGACGCGGCGGCGGCCGCCGCCGCGCGAGCAGCCGGTGCGGGGCGCGGTGGGCCGGGCGGGGCAGGCGCCCAGGCGCCTGGCGGCCGAGGGCGCGGTGTGCTGCCTTCGGGCGCGACGCTGCCCAACCTGGCGCAGCCCAGCGAACTCAAGCCGAACGATTGGAATGACCTCGACGTCGTCATCGACGCAAACATCTTCCGGCCCTGGGTGAATACGGACGCCGGCGGAGGTGGAGCGGCCGACGACGAGCTGGGCAAGTTCGGTCCTGTCGCGATCTACGTCGGTGGCTCGGGCGAAGTGCACTTCCGCGACGTTTCGTATCGCGATCTGAGCCTCAAACGGTTCGTCAAGGAAGAGCTGTCGTCCAGCTACCGTATGCTGCGGCTCACGCCCTTCTACTATTCGTTCGCGTCGGGCGCCGCCGATTTCGACCGCGACGGCAACATGGACATCGTCTCGGGGCCCTTCATCTTCCTGGGGCCGGATTTCACGAAGGTGCGCGAGTTCTACATGGCGCTCTCCACCAACCCCTCGACGAACTTCTCGTCCAACTGGCTCGAGTTCGCCGGCGACTATACCGGCGACGGTTGGCCCGACGTCCTGCTCGCGTCGACGTCGGGAACGCGGTTGTATGTGAATCCGAAAGGCGAGCCGAGACGGTGGGATTCGTACGCGGCCGTCGTGCCGCCGGCACCCAACGTTTCTGAGGTGTCTGTGATGAAGGACATCGACGCCGACGGCAAGCCCGATCTCGTCTATGCGAGCGCGGGCGCGGTGCGATGGGCGAAGCCCGATCCGGCCAATCCCACGGGACCCTGGCTATCCACGCAGGTTGGCGAACCCGGCACCTACGCGGCGCATGGCATCGGCGCCGGCGACATCAACGGCGACGGTCGCGTCGACATCCTCAACGTCTACGGGTGGTGGGAGCAGCCCGCGAAGGCGACGACCGAGATGTGGACGTACCATCCTGAGGCCTTTGGCCGTCAAAACGGCCGCGGGGCGCCCGGTGGCGCCGAGATGTGCGTGTACGACGTCAATGGCGACGGACTCAACGATGTCGTGACGTCGATCCAGGCGCACGTGTTCGGGCTCGCGTGGTTCGAGCAAAAGCGCGACGCCGGCGGGAAGGTCTCGTTCGTGCAGCACATGATCTCGGACAACTTCGCCACGAAGAACGCCGGCGGCGTCGTCTTCTCCGAGCCGCACGGTTCGACCAGCGCCGACATGAACGGCGACGGCATTCCCGACTTCATTGTCGGCAAACGGTTCTACTCGCACAACGAGAGCTACGCCGATCCCGATCCCTACGGCGCGCCGGTGCTGTACGTCTACCGGACGGTTCGCAACAAGCAGGCGCCCGGCGGTGCTGAGTTTGTGCCCGAGCTGGTGCACAACCAGTCGGGCGCGGGCTCGCAAGTGCTCGCCGTGGATCTCAACAAAGACGGTGTGATGGACGTCGTGACGTCTGGTGAGCTGGGGGCGTTCGCGTTTCTCGGGCAGCCGCGCCCAAAGAAGTAGGTCATGGGCATTCGGTTTGCCGGGTTCGTCGCTGTCACGACGCTGGCCGCCTCATCGATCGGTGCGCAGGGACCTGCGAACGAGTTCCGGCCGGACTCCACTTTCAGCGGATCCACGCTCGCCGGCTGGCACACGCTCGGCTCGTCGCAGTGGAAGGCGCAGAACGGCGAGCTCATCGGGACCTCGTCGGGCCCTGGCGGCGGATGGCTTGTGCTCGACGCGTCATATCAAGATCTGAATTTCTTCACGCGATTCCGTTGTACGGGCGAATGCCGGACGGGCGTCCTCTTTCGCGTCGAGAAAATCCCGGAGGGAATGACGGGCGTGTACGTCGCGCTCAACGCGGGCGAGCTGTCTGCGTTTCGCGTGACGCTCGACGCTGCGGGCCGAGAGATCGCGCGCGATCCGCTTCGCCCCGTGGGCCCGTTCATGCGTTCCGCGCCGGCGCCGCCGGCTGCCGGCGCGCCCGCTCGCGGCATTCCGACGCGCGGCGGTGCGGGCACGGGCGGTGCAATGATGACGCTGCCGGTGCCGTTGGCGCCCTTGATGGCCCCGCCAACCGGCCTGCGAGACGCCGGCTGGAACACGCTGAGTGTCGCGCTCGATGCCGACATCATTCGATCGACGTTGAACCAGAGCATCGACATCCCTGCTGCAGCCACCGACGACAAAGCCAACGGCTACGGGCCGGTCGCACTCTTTGTTGGCAGCGGCGAAGTGCACTTCAAGGACGTCTCGTTCAAGGATCTCAACGCGCGCGTCATTCTGCCTGAGCAAACGTCGACTCGTTTCCGCATGCAGCAGCTCGACGAATTCTTTTACACCTGGGGAGCAGGCGTCGGCGACCTCAACCGCGACGGCGTGCTCGATGTGGTTGCGGGGCCGTACTACTACCTGGGACCAGACTACACGTCGCGGCACGAGATTTACGTCGCGCCAACCATCAATCCGAGCGATCAATTTCCCCGCAGCGGCTTCGACTTCGTGTTCGACTTCACGGGCGACGGCTGGCCCGACATCGTGGCCGGCGAAAATCGTCCGCTCTTCATGTACGTGAATCCGAAAGGCGAGCGCCGCCGGTGGGCAAAATACCCGGCCGTGCCTCAAGGCAACAGCGAGCTCGTGTTGATGAGGGACGTCGACGGCGACGGCAAGCCCGAGGCGATCTTCGGGACGGGTACCGGCACGGCGACCGGCACGCTCGCGTACGCACGCCCGGATCCATCCGATCCGACGCGGCCATGGATCGTCCACACGATTTCGCAGCCAGGACTGGCGTACGCTCATAGTCTCGGAGCCGGCGACGTGAATGGCGACGGGCGCCTCGATATCCTGCAGGCGGCTGGATGGTGGGAGCAGCCGGCCACTGGTGCGAGTCAAAGTACCTGGATCTATCACCCAGAGGCATTCGGGCGCTGGGGCCGATCCGAGGGCGCAGGCGGCGCCGAGCTATGTGTGTACGACGTGAACGGCGACAAGCTGAACGATGTCGTCACCGGGCTGAACGCACACGGATTCGGCATTGCCTGGTTCGAACAGAAGCGCGGCAGTGACGGTCGAATCTCGTTCGAGCGTCACCTGATCATCGACGACTACTCGACGAAGAACGCCGGCGACGTGACGATTTCCGAGATGCACGCGTCGCTTGCCGCCGACATCGATGGCGACGGTCTGCTGGACTACGTGACCGGCAAGCGTTCATTTTCCCACCTGGACGGCCATACCGACGCCGATCCTTACGGCGCGCCGGTGCTCTACTGGTTTCGCACGGTGCGAAATCCCAAGGCGCCGGGGGGCGCGGAATTCGTGCCCGAATTGATTCACAATCGATCGGGCGTAGGCTCGCAGTTCGCGGCAGCGGATCTCAACAAGGACGGCGCGATGGATATCGTGACGTCGAACGTACGCGGAACGTTCATCTTCTGGGGCCAGAAGCGCGCGGCCCCGGCCACAAGGTAGGTCACATGTCAGCTAAAACGTCTCTTCTTGCCGCCGGCGCGTTCGTCGCACTTGCGACGATCGCCGGGTTGTCCGCTCCCGCCGATTCGGACTGGACGAGCTACGGCGGCACTGCCAGCAGCTCGCGCTATTGGGACTCGAAGGAAATCACCAAAGCGAATGTCGGGAAGCTCGAGGCTGTGTGGAGCTATCCATACGGCGAGGCTGGCTTCCACCCGATCATCGTTCACGGCACGGTTTACACCCGCGGCCGAAACGGTGCGCTCATCGCGCTCGACGCGAAGACCGGCCGGGAGCTGTGGATTCACGACGGGATGGACGGCATGACGACGCGCGGGCTGAACTACTGGGAGAGCAAAGACGGCAAGGACCGCCGCCTGATCTTCAGCATGAACGACTACCTGCAGGAGATCGACGCGAAGACCGGGAAGTCGATCGCCAGCTTCGGTAGTGGAGGCGTGGTCGATCTGCGCGAAGGTCTAGGCCGCGATCCGGCGACCGTCACGCGAATCCAGTCCGGCACTCCCGGCCAGGTCTTCGAGAATCTGATTCTGCTCGGATCGGCCCCCGGCGAAGGTTATATGTCGCCGCCCGGAGATCTGCGCGCGTACGACGTCATCACCGGAAAGCTGGCCTGGCAGTTTCACACCGTGCCGCATCCGGGCGAGTTCGGCTACGAAACCTGGCCGAAAGACGCGTGGAAGTACATCGGCGGCACGAACACCTGGGGCGAACTGTCGATCGACGAGAAGCGCGGTATCGCGTTCTTTCCGACCGGCTCGCCCACCTACGACTACTACGGCGCCGACCGGCCCGGCATGAACTTGTTCTCCGACTGCCTGATAGCGCTCGACGCGCGGACCGGCAAACGGCTGTGGCATTTTCAGACGACGCACCACGACCTGTGGGACTTCGACAACAATGCCGCGCCGCAGCTGACGACGATCAAGAAGGACGGGCGCAGCATCGATGTTGTTGCGCTGGCTGGAAAGACAGGATTTCTCTACGTGTTTGATCGCGTCACCGGTACACCTATCTGGCCGATTGAAGAGCGTCCGGTGCCGAAAAGCGAGATGCCAGGGGAGCAGTCGTGGCCCACTCAGCCGTTTCCGACGCAGCCTCCGCCGTTCGTGCGGCAGAAGTTCACCGTCGACGACATTAATCCGTACGCGAACGTCACGCCGGAAGCGCGCGAAGCGTTCAAGGAACGGTTTGCAAAAGCCAACAACGTCGGCATGTTCACGCCGATCAGCCTCATCGACACGCTGCACATCCCCGGCAGCAACGGCGGCGCGGTGTTCGGCACGACTGCGGCCGAGCCGACCACCGGCATGGTCTACGTCGTCGGGCAGGACAACCCAGGGCTCCTCAAGCTGCTGCCGCCGGGCGCGGGCCGCGGCGGTCAATTTGCCGCGGCGTTGGCCGGGCAGCCGCTTTTTGTGCGTGAGTGTTCGAGCTGTCACGGCGAGGATCGCGCCGGCACCAACATGGCGCCAACGCTCCTGACGTTGAGCGGGCGGCTCGACGCCGAGACGATCAAGAACGTGATGGCGAACGGCCGGAACGAAATGCCGGCGTTTCCGAACCTTACCGGCACCGAGGCGGATCAGATCATTGCCTACTTGCTGGCGCCCGCGCGCGGTGGCGGTCCTGGCGGTCGAGGCACAGGCCTGGTGCCAGTGCCGCCGGCGCCGGGTTTGGTGGTGGCATCGGGCAGCGCCGTTGCGCGCCCGGACGCCGGTGGCCGTGGTCGCGGCCGCGGCGCCCCCCCTGTGTATCCGGAAGGAGTCGAGCCGAACACGCAGTACGTGATCGACTCCTACGGCACGATCGGGACGATGATGAAGCCGCCCTATACGACGATCACCGCGTACGATCTCAATAAGCCCGCCATCAAGTGGCAGGTGGGATTCGGCGACGATCCGCGCCTGGCCGCGGCCGGCATCACCGGCACTGGCATCACGCAAATGCGCAACAGCATCATCGTCACCGCTTCCGGGCTGATTTTTGGTGTTGGTGGTGATGGCAAACTGCGCGTGTACGACAGCGACAACGGCAAGCTGCTGTGGACGAGCTCGCGCGGCGATGCGTCGGTTCGCGGGTCGCCGTCGTTCTACGAAGTCGATGGCCGAATGCACGTGCTGACGCCGGTTGCCGCCGAGGGCGCTATTCAGTGGGTCAGCTTTGCGCTGCCGCGGCGGTAACTGGTCGTCCATCGTCCATCGTCGATCGTCCATCGTCGGAGTCAACAGCAAGCACGAAGGGGTGTTGTGATGGCAAATACATTGGATCGGAGAGCGTTCGGCCGGCTTCTCGCCATGTCGCTGGCCTCGACGGCGACGCCGGTCCTGCCGGCGTGGGCGCAGGCGAAGAAGAGAAATGTCGTGTTAGGCCACACCGGTATCACGTGGCCGGCTCGCGATGCGGCCGCTGCAGCCGGCGCGCGCCGTGGCGGCGGGCCGCCGCCTCCTCCGGATTCGGCGCTTAACGAGACGATCTTCAAGGACATTTCCAGCCTTGGGTTCTCGGGTCTCGAGTTGTTCGACTGGCAGATCAACGGCCTCGAGAGTCAGGGAGTCCTCAGCGGATTCGTCGAGAGCTACAAGCTGCCGCTCGTGTCGAGCTACACGAGCATCAACCTGACCGACCCTGCGCAGCGCGGCACCACCATCGCCGCGGCTGTGGCTGTCGGCAAGATCCTGAAGAAGTACGGAGGCAGGACGATCGTCATCGGCCCAAGCGGCCGTGTTGGTGGTCCGAGCTACAACTACAACGACCACAAGCAGAACATCGTCGCGACGTTGAACGAGCTCGGCAAGGCCATCACGGACCTCGGCTTGATCGCCGCGCTGCATCAGCACACCGGCACCGCCGTCGAGACGCGCGATGAAACGTACGCGACGATGGAGGCTGTTGACACACGCGTCGTGAAGTTCGGCCCGGATATCGGCCAGCTGCAGAAAGGTGGCGTCGACCCTGTGGCGGTCGTCAAGAACTTCCTGCCCGTAGTCCAGCACATGCACTTCAAGGACTGGGTGGGTGATCCGTCGATGGCCGGCTACTGCGCGCTCGGGCTTGGCAAGGTGGATCTTGTCGGCGTTCTCGATCTGATGGAAGGCCGCAAGCTCGGCGGCATGATCATGGTCGAGCTCGATGGCGGCGGCGAGATGCCCTACACCGCCCGCGCGGCGGCACAGACCGCGCACGACTGGCTCGTCAAGAACGGAGTCGCGATGAAAGCGTAGGGCGGGCTACTTCGCACCCGCCCGCAGCTTCGACGCTGTTGCGCACTCGGACATCACCGTGAAGTAGCGCTGCACGGCGTCGGTTCCGACGATGAAGGGATGATTTTCGCCGGGCTGGCGCGGTGCCGCGAGCAGGCGCACCTTGGTGTACGCCCCGTCGTACTCGCTGTGGTTGGAGAGGATGACGCTGGCTCCCGCATCGGCTGCCATTTTCGCGATCTTGCGCTGCGACGCGATGTATTCATCCCACCGCGCACCGTCGGCGCCGAACGCGCCAGTCAACGTACCACCGGAGTAGGCGACCACCACTCTTCGTCCCTGATCCTTCACCGGGAATACGTACGACAGTGTTCCCGGTGTGTGGCCTGGCGTGGAAACAATCTGGAGGTCCGTATCACCCAGGGTCAGGTTCATGCCTTCTGTCCCCACCGCGATGTCGTGCTTCGGGACGCCGCCCGCGGCGTTCTCGGGTCGCTGCGAGGTGGCCGCCCAGTCCGGCACGCCCATCACGACTTTGGCGCCATAGCGCTTCTGCAGCTCCGCGGCGCCCTGGTCGTGGTCGCCATGCGCGTGGCTGATGATCACGTACTTGATGTCGCGCGGATTGAGGCCGAGTTTCGTCATGCCCTCGATGATCTCGGGCTCGGTGGCCCAGGCGAAATTCGTGTCGATGATGATGATCCCGGCGCCGGTCTGGAGCGCCCAGGAGGAATGCTGGCGCGTGCCGAGCCAATAGAGGTTGTCGAACACTTTGAAGGGCGCCGCATACCAATTGGCCCGATCTGGCGTCTGCGCTCCGCCGCCGGCTCCGCGTCCAGCCGCGCCTGCGCCGCGTCCGGCTGCTCCCGCGTCTGCAGCGCCGCGTCCGCCGCCGCGCCCGGCGGCCGGCAGGCACAAATTGATGAAGGTGTTGCGGAAGTCCATCCCCGCCGCGGCCCTCGCGGCGGCGACGTGTGAATCAACCTCGGCTTGGGGAATCTGCGCTACGACGGCAGCACCGAGGAGCACGATCGAAACTGAGGTAATCACGAAAGCGATGCGCTTCATATGAGTTCTCCCCGAATGTGCGCGGATTCTACACCAGGCAAGGTTACTATTGCCCGATCTTGAACGATCTATTCTCGGTCTTCGCGTCTGATCTCCTGCCCATTTTCGTGATCGCCGGCGCGGGCTTCGCCCTCGCCAGGTGGCTCGGCGCGAGCGCCACCACACTGACGCACGTAGTGTTCTATGCGCTGTTGCCTTGCTTCGCGTTCCGCCTGCTGGTGACAGCGGTTGAATCGGGGCGACAGTTCGGACGAATGGTGCTGCTGGCCGTGCTGGTGATGCTGGTGATGGCGGCCGTCGGCGCCCTTGTCTCTCTGGCGCTTCGCCTCGGGCGCAGCGAGTCGATGGTGTTCCTCCTCGTGGTCATGTTCTCGAACGGCGGCAACTACGGACTGCCGGTGGTGTCCTTTGCGTTTGGGAACGAGGCGCTGTCTTACGGGACCGTATTTTTCCTGACGGGATCGGTGCTGACCAGTACCGTCGGCGCTTTCCTGGCCGCCGCGGGACGGCGAAGCGTGCGGAAGGCGGCCGCAAGCGTGCTCGGGATGCCGGCGCTTTATGGCATCGCCGCCGCAATGGTTGTGCTCGCGACGGGCATTACCGTGCCTCCGGCTCTGTTGCGGCCCGTGACGATGTTGAGCGATGCTGCGCTTCCGCTGATGATCCTCGTCCTCGGCATGCAGCTCGAGCGTGCGGCTTTCCCGAAACGTCCCGCTCTTGTCGTCACAGCCGTGTGCGTGTCGTTGCTCGTCGCCCCGCTCGTCGCGCTTGGCCTTACATCGCTGCTGCACGTGACGGGGGCTGCCCGCCAGGCTGCCGTCGTGCTTTCGTCGATGCCGGTCGCCGTCGCCACGACCATTCTCGCGCTCGAGTTCGACGCATCGCCAGACTTCGTCACGGGCGCGGTGTTTCTCTCGACGATCCTGAGTCCAATCACCCTGACACCGCTTATCGCGTATCTGCGCTGACGAAGCTCGCGCTGCCGTCAATCGCATTGATATGCAAGTGTTTGAATTACAGCTGCTGTTTCTCCCCCCCCCGCCTGAGGGTGTATCCTCCCTTTACCGGAACAATCGAACGTCCTCGTTGCCCTAGTACCTCGTTGAAGAAAAGAGGATAGAGATGCGCGCACAAAAACTGCTATTGGGAAGCATGGTCGTGATGTTCCTGGCAGGCGCGAGCCTGCCGGCGAGCGCTCAAGGTGTTGGGGCCATTGGAGGAACCATTAGTGATCCGTCGGGCGGCGTCCTGCCGGGCGTCGCCGTTACCCTGAACAGCGCGCAGGGAACAGTTGGCGGCAGGCAGGAGACGATGACCGACGAACGCGGGTTGTACCAATTCCTGCGGCTTGTACCGGGCACCTACACCGTCAAGGCCGAGCTCCAGGGCTTCCGGCCTGCCGAGCAGCGTGAAATCATCGTCAACGCCGACATCACGGCGCGCGCCGACCTCAAGCTCGAGATCGGGGCGCTGACCGAAGGTGTGACCGTCAGCGGCGAGGCGCCGCTGCTGGATACGACCACGGCGCTGAAACAGATCACGCTGTCGCGCGAAGTGCTCAACATGATGCCGAACCGGTTCGACGTGTGGTCCGTGGCGAAGGCCATTCCGTCCGTGACGCTGAGCAAAGTCGACGTGGGCGGATCTGAAGCGTTTCTCCAATCGAGCGTGACCGTGCACGGCAGCAGCAACGAGGGCGGCTATTTCATCGATGGCATGGATGTCGGCCAGCTCGATGGAACCGGCACGGGCGCGACGATGTATCTCGATCCCTACGCGTTTCAGGAAAATAACTTCCAGATTGGCGGCGCCGGGACGGCAACGTCGAACCGGGGCGGCCTGCTGGTGAACATGGTGACGAGAACCGGCACCAATCAGTTTCACGGCGGGGCGATGATCACCGGCGCGAACAACGCCATGAGCTCGGCCAACTATTCGGATGAGCTGAAAGCCGAACTGCTTGCGGGCGTGCCGCCTGCGGCGCTGGCAGCCAATCCGGACATCGTGCCGGGCGCCGATATTCTGAACATTTCTGACGCGGGCGCGTGGATCGCCGGTCCGATCGTCAAGGACAGGCTGTGGTTTTCCGCGTCGTGGCACGACCAGCGCCTCGACCAGTATCTGCTGGGCAGCTACGACGTGACCGGCGAGCAGGTGCTCGACGACAACATCATGTGGACCACGTCCGCGAAGGTGGCGTGGCAGATGACGAAGAGCGCGCAGCTCTCCTACTTCAATAATCTTCAGTACAAGTACATCGGTCACCGCAATGGCGGCGGCACGTTTGCCGACAGTGCGGCCAGGAATCTGAACGACAAGTATCCCGACGTGCATCAGGGGAAATTCACCTCGCCGATCGGCACGAAGTTCGTCGTCGACAGCTCCTACAACCGCTTCCGCGCCGACGACAAGTTCGGCCAGCGGCCGGAGGTTGCGGCCGACGCGATTTCGCGATTTGACAGCGTGACGAGCACCTACACGGTCGCTCTGCCAACCTACCGCGACAACGACATGTATCGCGATCAGATCTTCGGAAGCCTGAGCTTCTTCTCCGGCGGGCACGACATCCGCGTTGGTGCTCAGTATACGAAGGGCGGCGAGAAATCGTCGGCGTGGTCCACGTCGGGCATGCGAGCGGTGTACGCGAACGGCGTCCCGACGCAAGTGAATACGTACAACGTGCCGATTACATCGACGAGCGGCAAGCCGCCAGTGGCATTCGAGTTGTGGAACCGCGAATCGGCGGTTTACGTGCAGGACAAGTGGACGCCGTTCAAGAAGCTGGTTGTGAACCTCGGGATCCGGTTCGAACAGTTCTACGGCTGGGTGCCGGCGACCTGCCAGCAGCCGAACATCTTCCTGCAATCATCGCAGTGCTTCCCGGAGGTGCCAGATGCGCCAGACTTCAATGCGCCGACGCCGCGCTTCTCGATGATTTACGATCTGCGGGGAGACGGAAAGACCGCGCTGAAATTCGCGGCGAATCGTTACAACCAGCCGATCAACATTACCATTCAATCGCGGCTGAATCCCATCGCCACGACCAGCGACACGCGCGGGTGGACCGTCTGCGGGGCCACCCAGACGTCCGGCTGCGATCTGAACGGCGACAAGGTTCCGCAGACGAACGAACTCGGGCCGTCCAATGGCTTCGCGCTCGGCGCGACCAATCGCTATTCTCCGGATCTGGAGTGGCCGATCGCCAACGAGTACTCGACGGAGATCCAGCAGCAGTTCCCGCAGAACATCGTCGTCTCGATCGGCTACACGCACCGGGAAACCCGGCGGAACATCGCGCTGCAGAACCTCGCGGTGCCCACGAGCAGCTATATCCCGCTCAACGTCACCGAGGTGAACAGCGGCAAGCAGGTCACCGTTTACAATCAGGATCCTGCGTTGCGAGGGAAGTTCGACAACTACTGGTCGAATCATGCTGAGGAAGACACGAACTACAACGGCGCCGACATCACCGTCAACAAACGCATGAGCAACCGCTGGGCGTTGGCGGGCGGCGCCAGCTTCGGCAAGACCACCGGCGACTCGCTTGGCGGCGATCTGAACAATCCTAACTCGGGCCAGTATCGCTACGGAATTTTCGGGAACGATGTGCCGTGGTCGTACCGCTTGTCTGGCAACTACGATCTCCCATACCAGATCTCGATGAGCGCAACGTGGCAGTTCAACAAGGGATTCCCCGAAATCAACACCGTCTCGGTCGCGAGCAACACGGTGTCGTTGACGCAGGGCACGACGACGGTATGGACCGCTGCACGCGGCGACACCAGGCTTCCGAACGTGGCCCAGCTCGACATGAGCTTTCGGAAAGTCTTCCGGGTTGGCAACAAGACGTTCGAACCGCGGCTTGACACGTACAACCTGACCAATCAGGCGTCGATCATCGGCCGGGTCACGCAGTACGGCCCGGCGTACCATCGCGCGAGCAGCATTCAGCGCGGCCGTCTCATCAAGCTCGGCTTCAGCGTGGAGATGTGAGCATCTAAGGCAACGCGAAGACGGTCAACGACAAGCCGGCGATGACGGCAACGTACTGCTTGCCGTTGACCGCATACGTCATCGGGTTCTGACGCACCTGCGCACCGAGATTGGCCTTCCACAGGAGGGAACCGTTTCGCGCATCCAGGATGTGAAGATAGCCTTCGCGTCCGCCAGTGATGAGCAGATCGGACGCCGTCGTCACGATGCCGCTGTCGGTGACGTCGATCATGTTGAACTTCCACTTCGCTTCACCCGTGGACGGATCGATCGCGAGAACGGCGCCGTGGCCTGCGGCGTCGGTCCAGTTATTGATAGGACCGCGGATAAGGCCCTGAATCGCCGGGGCTCCAGGAATCGCTTTGGTGGGCTCGCCGGCCATCGGCACGAACGGCTGATTCACACCGCCTGTAAAATTCCGCCCCTCTTGATACTCGAGCGGCGACGCTCCGAAGAGCTGTCCCTGTTCGTCCCACGCCGAGACGTACATGAGTTGCGTGCGCGTGCTGAATGACGGTGAATACCAGTTCGAGCCGCCCTGTATCGCAGGATACGTGGGCATTCCCGCTGGTTGGGGCGTCTGGATGGGGCGGCCGCTGGCGTCGAACCCGCTCATCCAGTTGACGCGCACGAACGGTTTGCCGAGCAGAAATTTTCCAGTCGCGCGGTCGAGCACGTAGAAATTGCCGTTGCGGTTCGCCCACATCAGCGCTTTGACGAGTGCCCCGCGGAAATTGATATCCGCGAGAACCGGAACCTGCACCGAGTCGTAGTCATAGCGATCGTGCGGTGTGAACTGATAGTGCCACTTCAGTTTCCCCGTATCCCCATCGAGCGCGACGACGCTCGCTGTGTAGAGGTTGTCGCCAGGCCGCTGTTCGTGGGCGTAGTCGGGGCCCACGTTGCCGGTTCCCCAATACGTGAGGTTCAAATCGGGATCGTAGGATCCGGTGACCCAGACCGATCCGCCGCCATGCTTCCACGCTTCAGGGTCGCAGTAGGTCTCGCTCTTCGGAGGGCACGCTTCCCACGTTTCATGTCCGGGTTCTCCGGGCGCGGGAACGGTGTAGAACCGCCACGCTTCCTTGCCGGTCCGCGCGTCGAACGCGGCGATAAATCCGCGGATGCCATACTCGCCGCCGCCGACACCGATGATGACTTTGTCTTTGACGACAAGCGGCGACACCGTGATTGAGTACCCAGACCCGCTCTCGGCCACCGCTGTCTTCCAAATCGGACGGCCGCTCCGGGCGTCGAGCGCCACGAGGTGCGCATCGAGCGTGCCCATGAACAGGGTCTCGCCGAGAATAGCCAGGCCGCGATTGTTCGATCCGCAGCAGACGACGAGATCCGGCGAGTTCTGATGCCGGTAGACCCAGAACGCGCGTCCCGTTGCGGCGTCGAGCGCAACGACTTCGTTGGGCCGCTGGGTCAGATACATGATGCCGTCGACGACGATCGGCGTCGCCTGCCAGCTGCCGGCAATCGGCGACTGATACATCCACGCGAGGCCCAGGCTCTTGACGTTCGCCGGAGTGATCTGTGTGAGCGGGCTGAAGCGGCGGCTGGAGTAATCGCCGCCGTACGTGAGCCAGTTCTGAGGCTCTTTGGCGGCGTTCAGCAGGCGGTCGTAGGTGACGATGCTCTGCGCATGCAGCCGATACGACAGCAACGCCACCGCCAATACGAACAGTGCACAAGCTCTTCGTCGTGACATGGCGCTACTGACCTTTCAATGAAAGCAGGAATGAAACGACATCAGCGAGCTCCTGCGCCGACAGCTCCTTCTCGTAGGAGGGCATCGTCGATGTCGTCGACACTCGGTACTCGCGCAAATCCGCCCTCGAGACCGAGATGAGGCGGCCCTCCTCGTCGGCCAGCTGAATCGTGAACGTGTCTTCGTTCAGCCGGCGGCCGTTGATCACCTTGCCATCGCGCGTCACGATGTGCACGGGGCGATTGATGGGAAACATCTGCCGGCTGGGATCGCGGAGCGATCGCTCGAGCGATCCTGCGCTTCGATTCGCGCCAATGTCGCTCAGATCGGGGGCCTTCCGGCTGCCGACGTTGTTGACGCGATGGCAGCTGAGACAGGCGCCCTTGCCGTCGAAGATGGTCCGGCCTCGGGTCGAATCGCCGGCCATGGACGAGCCGCGGTCGAACGTGTTCATGTTGCGGAGGTACGCAATCAGGCCGGTCAGCTCCGACGGAGTCAACGTGAACGCAGGCATTCCCGCGGCCGGGAAACCCGTCGTGATGACGGTTCGAAGCTGCGGATCGGTCACGGCGTTCTTGAACTTGCCGGATCGCAGGTTCACTCCCGCCACGCCGTCGCCGGTTTCGCCGTGGCATGCCGCGCACTGCTCGGTAAAGACCCGCGCACCGTATTCGATGTCGGCGCGCACGTAGTCTTCGGGGTGGCCCTGAAGGGTCGGGTTCTGTCGCGCGAGCAGTACGGGCGAGCCGGCGCAGACGATCATCAGCAAGATGCCCGGAGAGCATGGTATTCGCATGGTTATTTCCCGCCTGGCGTTGCCGGTAACAGGCCCGGCATCGGGCCCGTCGCAGAGACCAGCCGATTAGCGAGGTAGTTCACGATCTTCGCGTTGGTGCGGATGGCCATCAGATACGCCGCGCGGAAGAGCTGATCTTTCCGCGAGCGCAGCGTTTCGGTGATGCCCTCGCGTACGCCAGGCGTCGACAGGTCGCGTTGTCCGGCGAGCTCGTGCGCGACGACGAGCACGAGGGTGTGCGCGCCGCCATTGCTGGCCACGTTCACGCTTCCCGGTTCCTTGCCCAGCACGGCATTCCGCAGCTGCGGTGGCGCCTGCTTGAGCCTCGACATCGGCACGAGGCCCAGGTCGCCGCCACGTGGCGCCGATTCAGGATCCTCTGAATAGCCGGCAGCGAGCTCGCGGAACGATGTGCCGCTTTTGAGCCGTTCGATCAGCACCTGCACCTTGGCCGCTGCCGCCTGCGGCGTCGTCGCATCGTCACCGTTGCTGTTGGTCACCTGCGCGTCGCGCCCTGGCGTCACCACGATTTGCGCGAGATGGTACGACTCTTCCGCCACGTTGAACTGAGCACGGTTGGCGCCGAAGAAGTCCGTGACCTCCTTGTCGCTTACCGTGGTCTTCGAGGCGATTTCCTGATCGATGACTTTCCGTGTCAGCAGCTCGCGCCGCAGTCCTTCGCGCATATCCGTCGGCGTGAGGCCGCGTTGCGTCAGCTCTTTTTGAAAAGCGTCGTCGCCGATGTTCTTCTTCGCGTCGTTGAAGGCGGCCTCGAGGTCGGCGTCTGGCACGGTGATGTTCTTCGTGCGCGCTCGCGCAATCAGAATCTCCTGGAGGATGAGATTGTCGAGGAGGCCGAGCTTGGCCGTCAGGGTTTCCTCGTCGGACAACGTCTGTCCTGCAGTTTGGGTGCGACGGTAGGCCTTGTCGACATCGTCGCGTGTAATTTCGTGGCCATCGACGACGGCCCAGGTATTCGCCGAAGGCGTCGGTGCAGCGGCGGGCGCAGGAGGTGTCGGGCGACACGCTGTGGTCAGTGATACTGCTGCCAGCGCGCTCAGCACCGCGAGAAAACCCCATCTTGAGTCAGGCATATGGTGGCAGAGTACTTCGTGGACGGGGCGGGGAACAATAGCGAAAAGCCATATAATGCCGAAAAAAGAGGGAGCCTCGACATGAGAAGGGAATTGATTGTGTGTGCCTGCCTGGCACTGCTTCCAGGGGCGCTCGCCGGCCAGACGCCGGCGAAGGTCGAGGGCCAGCCGATTGAAACGCGGCCTACCGAGAAGAAGGACAACGCTCCGGCGTTCCGCGAGCAAACGCGCGCCCCCTACAAAGCGACGGCGCCCTTCACGGTGACGACGCTCGTCGACAACTTGCCGGTGCCGTGGAGTCTGGCCTTCCTGCCTGGTGGAAAGATCATCCTCACGGAGAGACTGCCCGGCAGAATGCGCATCCTCGACAGCAACGGAAAGCTCTCCGAGCCGCTCGGCGGCGTTTCCGTGGTGGCCGCTCCGGGCGCGAAGGACATCGGACTGCTCGATGTCGCCCTCGATCCTAACTTCGCCAGCAACCACCGGATTTTCTTCAGCTTCTTTGACTACATCGACGGCACCGACAGCAATACGTACGTCGCGCGGGCGCGCCTCGACGAAGCGAAGCTCGCGTTGACTGACGTCACGGTCATCTTCCGTTCGCAGCCGGCCATGCCGTCGAAACGGCTTGGCGCCAAGACGGGCGGCCGCATCGCGATCGGGCGCGATGGCAATCTGTTCATGACCACCGGCGACCGCTCCGATTCGCCGCCGTGGGATGTCGCGCAGAAACTGGACAACCACCTCGGCAAGATCATCCACATCACGCCCGATGGCGCGCCGGCGCCGGACAATCCGTTCATCGGCAAACCGGGCGTGCTCCCGGAAATCTGGGCGTACGGCGTGCGTAGCCCTGAAGGCCTCACGTTCGACCCGCGGACCGGCAAGTTGTGGCAGGTCGACCACGGCCCGCGCGGCGGGGACGAGCTGAACATCATCGAGAAAGGGAAGAACTACGGCTGGCCGGTGATTGTGCACGGCATCGACTATCCCGGCACAGCCATCGGAGAGGGCATTACGCACAGAGAGGGGATGGAGGAGCCGGTCTACTACTGGGATCCGGTGATCGCGCCATCAGGCCTGGCCTTCTACACGGGCACTCTGTTTCCGCAATGGAAGAACAGCCTGTTTGTCGGCGGACTGCGCGGCATGATGCTCGACAGGCTGACGATCGACAACGACAGGGTCGTCGCCGAAGAGCCCTTGCTGACCGATCTGCGTACACGAATCCGCGAGGTTCGGGTCGGGCCGGATGGAGCGGTATATGTCTTCACCGACAGCGGTACGCCTTCGATGAGCCCCAACACACCGCCGACGAGCAAGCTGCTGAAACTTACGCCGAAGTAGCCAGGAAGCGCGCGAGGTGGTCGGTCACGTCGCACGCGTCATCCTCCGCGCCGTGGATGAAGGTCGACTTGCGTCGCCGCAGCACGGGCAGTCCGATGGCGTACATCCCAGGCGAATCGACGACGCCACCGTCGTGCCGCAAATAGCCTTTGTGATCGAGCACGGGAACGTCGAGCCAGCTGTAGTCCGGACGAAACCCCGTTGCCCAGATGATCGAGCGGATCTCGCCGCGCGTCAGGTCGAGATCGAGTCGCGTGGAGGCCGGCGCCCGGGTTGGCTCGAAGCGCTCGGGAGGATCGACGTCGCCGTCGGGAGAGTGACGGAGCGCCCAGTCGTCGAACGTGTCCAGCAGGCGATCCATTTTCAAGTCGGCCAGCGCAAAGTGATTGCGGAGTCCGCCGGAAAAAAATGCCCGGCCGTCGCGCACCGCGGCAAGCCGGCCGACGATCTCAACACCGGCCGCGCCGAGCGTGTTGAGGTCCAGCGTCGTTCTCTCCGGGCTGCCGACGAGTTGTGGCGAGGGAAGCCTGCGTGCGCGCGTCAGGTCGTCGATTTCATCGTAGCGCTGGTTCCAGACGCCAGAGGCATCCATCCACCACAGCACGTCGCGACCCCGGTAGGTTCTCGGTAATCGCACGTGCTCACCAACCGAAAGCGTCACGCGCCGGCCCGACCGGTGGATTTCATCGGCCAGCTGCGCGCCGGTGGCGGACGCGCCGACAACCAGCACACCGCCATCCGGTAATTGATCCGGATTGCGATAGTCGAGCGCCGTGACGCACTCGATGGACGTGGGCACGGCTTGTCGAAGGGCGGGAATACTTGCGAGGTTGCAGGCGCCGCTTGCCAGCACCACGCAACGACATTGAATATCGCCTTGATTTGTCGAGACGAGGTAGCCTCCGTCTGCCTGCCTGACAGAGGTGACTGCGGTGTGTGTGCGTACCGGTGCACCGGCGACAAGGGCGAAGTGCGAGACAAACGCGATGACCTCGCCCATCGTCATGAAGCCGTCGGGATCGGCGCCTTCATAACGATGGCCGGGCAGTCGGCTCTGCCAGTTTGGCGTCAGCAGCCTCAGCGAATCCCAGCGTTCGCGGCGCCAGGAGTTGGCAACTTCTCCGCGCTCGAGCACCACGTGGTCGATCGAGCGTTCACTGAGGCATCGACTGGTCGCGAGCCCGGCGTGCCCGGCTCCGATGACGACCGTTGTGACCTGTTCGATGACTAGACGACCTCGACGCGCACGTTGGTCGGGTTGGTGATGACGTCGTACACCGCCGAGCGCTTCTGCGACTGCGCCACCAGCGCTTCGATCTCCTTCTTAGACGCATCCGCGTCGATCTTGAAGGTGACCTTGATGTCGTCGTAGCCGTTGCGCACGTCGCTGTCGATGCCCAGAATGCCCTGAATATCCATTGACCCCTCGAGCTTCGATTCGACCGACCGCAACTGGATACCCCGGTTCTGTGCGACAGCCGCGACGCCGGCCGTCAGGCAGCTCGCAAGACCGACGAGCACGTACTCGATTGGCGTGATACCAAGATCCTCAGACGCGAAGATCTCCGGATGATCGGCTTCGAACGAGAATTCGGTCTTGTGCTTCTGCTCCTCGCCGAGTCCATGAAATCCCTGCACGTTCGTGCGGCTGTGCGTGCCGTTCTTCCATTTGCAGGATGCCCGCCACGTAAACTTGGCCGCCTGTGGCGCAGCCTTCAAGGCCTCCCGCGCCGCCAGCAATGCCCCGACGTTGACGCCGTTGTTGACACTCACTTCAGCCATCTTTAACCCCCCTTGCGAAAGTCTGGAATCATACATCGGGATATGATCGGCCGCCAGGAGGCAGCCTCCATGGAAGAGTCCCGCCACTTTGGATTTGAAACCCGCCAGGTGCATGCCGGACAGCGTCCGGATCCCAATACTGGTGCGCGCGCGGTCCCGATCTATCAGACGACGAGCTATGTGTTCGAGGACCCTGAATCGGCAGCCGCCTACTTCAACCTTCAGGAGTATGGAAACACCTACTCGCGCATCATGAACCCGACGGTGGCCGTCTTCGAGGAGCGGATGGCCAACCTCGAGGGCGGGTGCGGCGCCGTGGCGTTCGCCAGCGGGATCGCGGCCCAGGCCGCCGCGCTGTTTACCCTGCTGGCGCCCGGCGACCACGTGGTGTCATCGGCTGCGCTGTACGGTGGAAGCGTCAACCAGCTCAAACACCTCCTCCGGAAAATGTCGGTGGACCTGACCTGGGTCAACCCCGACGATCCAGATGCCTGGAAGGCGGCCGTCCGGGACAACACCAAGGCCTTCTACGGGGAAACCATTGGGAACCCCGGCGGCAACGTCCTCGACATCGAGGCGATCGCGGCCGTGGCCCACCAACATAATCTCCCGCTGATTGTCGATAACACGTTCGCCACGCCGTTCCTCTGCCGCCCCATCGAGTGGGGTGCCGACATCGTCCTGCACTCGGCCACGAAGTTCATCGGTGGCCACGGCACGAGCATCGGCGGAATCGTGATCGATTCCGGCCTGTTCAACTGGTCGAACGGCCGCTTTCCGGTTGTCGCCGAGCCCTCGCCGGCGTATCACGGGCTTCAGTTCCATGAAACCTTCGGCACTTACGGATATCTGATGAAACTGCGGGCGGAGACATTGCGCGATCTCGGCGCGTGCATGAGCCCGTTCAACGCGTTCCTGTTTCTGCAGGGGCTCGAGACGCTGTCTTTGCGGATGGCCCGCCATGTCGAGAACGCTCATGTGGTTGCCGGCTATCTCTCGTCGCATCGCCTTGCGTCGAAGGTGACGTACCCCGGGCTCAACACGAGCCGCTACCGGCCGCTCGTCGAGAAATATCTGCCACGCGGGGCTGGCGCGGTCTTTTCGTTCGACTGCTCGGGCGGTCGCGTCGCGGGACAGGACTTCATTCGCGGCGTGACGTTATGGTCGCACCTCGCGAACGTCGGCGATTCCAAGAGCCTAATCATCCATCCCGCGAGCACGACGCACCGGCAGCTGAGCGACGAAGAGCTCCGCGCGGCCGGCGTCGGCCCGGGGACGATCCGGCTCTCGGCCGGCATCGAGGCGGTCGACGATCTCATCTGGGATCTCGAACAGGGGTTTGCGCGGGTGTCGTCATGACAACGACGTTCGACGTGAGTCGCTACCAGGATCCGCTGGCCATCCAACGCGTGCTTCATCGCGCCAGGACGATTGCGATCGTCGGGCTATCGAGCAATCACCTGCGCCCGAGCCATTTCGTGGGTTTCTACCTGCGGCGCCACGGATTTCGGGTCATCCCGGTGAACCCTCGCGAGTCGGAAATCTTCGGCGAGCAGAGTTTCAAGAGCCTGATCGACGTGCCCGTTCCCGTGGACGTCGTCAACGTCTTCCGTGCGCCGGATGCGCTGCCTGGAATTGCCAGGGAGGCGGTGGCCATCGGCGCCGCGAATCTCTGGTGTCAGTTTTCAGTGATCAATGAGGAGGGCGGGCGAATCGCGGAGGCTGGCGGTCTCTCCGTCATCATGGATCGCTGCATCAAGGTCGAACACGCCCGATATGCCGGACGCATGCACTGGCTCGGCCTCAACACGGAGCGAATTACATCGGTGCGAGGGGGACTTCAATGAAAGTAAAAACTAGAAAGTAGAAACTAGAAAGTAAGTTTTGAGGTTACCTTCTAGTTTCCACTTTCCACTTTCCACTTTATTTCGGTCTCCCCTTGTATCCCTGCGCGATCATCTGCAGCTTGAAGAGCGCAGTGCCGCCGTTGAGGTACAGCGTTTTCTTGTCCGGGCCGCCGAATGCGAGATTCTGCGGACGCTGCGACGTGGGGATGAGTCCGAGCACCTTGCCGGTCTTGTCGAAGACCTGCACGCCGGGCCCGATGCCAACGTACACCCGCCCCTCGCTGTCGATCGCCACGCCGTCGGCATGGCTTTCATCGCCCGTGATCCCGGAATACCTGGGCCCGAAGTTGCGGCGATTGGTCAGCTTGCCGTCGGCCTGAACGTCGAACGCGACCAGGTACGGACCGCTCGAATCTCCGACATATAGCGTTTTTTCATCCGGGCTCAGCGTCAAGCCGTGCGGGCTCGGGGCTTCGCCGACAATCACCGGTTGTCCGCCTGCGGCGATGTAGTACACCACCGGCGGTTTGTTGCTTGGCAGGGTGAAGTACACGCCGTCTTTCTTGTCGATGACGAGATCGTTTGGACGGGTCGGCATTTCGGCGAGGACCTTCTCGCTGCC
>JAMQPK010000205.1 GCA_023717525.1 Vicinamibacterales bacterium
TTGAAGTTCATCTGCGCACCGAACTCACGCGGACGACCCACGGTGGCGAAGTCGAAGCCCCAGATGCCGTGGAAGAAGCCCGAGTTGATCTGGCGCTCGTTGCCCAGGTTGGTGCCAAACACCGCCAGGCTCCAGTTGGAACTGGGGGGCTCGTACGTCATGCGCAGGTTCATGATGCCCTGTCCGCCGCTCTCGTCGAAGCCCGCCGGGATCGCGCTCCAGAACGACGTGCGCAGGAACGACAGCGAACGCCAGTACTGCGACTGGTACAGGTAGTCGAAACGCGTCACGAGCTGCGCGCCCTTGTTCAGGCTGGCGTTGTACTGTACGCCGATACTGCGGGTGTCCTCCGGCGCCCCCTGAAACGGCGTGTTCGTGTCGAGCAGGAAGGCTGTTAGCACGATATTCGTGTACTTCGTGTCGAGCTTGCCGATGTTGATGTTGAAGAGCAGCTTCTCCGTCGGCACGATCGTCATCTCGAGCTCGACGCCTTGCGCTTTCGCTTGGCCGACGTTCGACGTCACGAGCGCCGGGAGCTGGTGACCGCCTGCGTCGAACACCGGACCCAACGCCTGAATGTCTTTCCACACGGTGTGGAAAATCGTGGCATTCAAACGCAGGTGCTTGTTCGCGAGATCCGAGCGCAAACCGATCTCAGTGTTCTCCAGCGTCTGAGGCAACCACTGCGAGAGCGTGCGGCTGCCGTCGGCCGGATTCGTGAACGTCGACGCCCCTCCCGAGTTGAAACCCTCCGAGTAGGCGACGTAGCCCATCACGTCCTTGCTGAACTGCTTCTGCAACGACACCCGTTTGCTGTTGTTGTCGAAGTTCGACGGCGTGTTGACCTGGCCGACAGAACTGCCGAGGAAGATGTCGCCGGGCCAGCGTTGATTGGCGCTCTCCGGTCTCGCGCCGCTGACGCCGGGCACGAGGTTCAGCGCAGTGGTGTCGTCGTTCTGACTGTGATGACGCAGGCCGACGGTCAGATCGAGCGTCTGCGTCAGGCTGATCGTCGCCTCGCCAAACAAAGCCGTGCCGTCCTGCGTGGACTGGTTCAAGCCGTCGAATCGCCCGCCGGGACCGACCGCCCCTGCATACACGTCCTGGCAATCGCTCAGAGGCCCCCCAAACGCGGGCGGATGCGGGTCCGCATGGTGCACGGCCGTGCACGCCGCGCTCGCGAAGGCGGTGTTGATGTTGTACAGCCCGGAGACGAACTCCTCGAGTTGGTAACGCGCGTAGCGGTTCCTGCTCAACTGGCTCCAGTAGTACGCACCGCCCACCCACTTGATGCGGTCCGTGCCGCCCGACAGCTGCACTTCCTGGCTGAACACCCGCAGCCGGTTGTTACCCACGTCTTCGACGAGCTGGTACTGGCTGTTGTCCCAGTCGAAGATCTGGTGGGTTTCCTGCGTCGTCTGCGCCGTGATGAACTGCAGCTTCATGGCCTTGCCGAAACTCACGGTCACGTCAGACGAGAACTGCCGCGTCTTGATGGTATCCGGCAGGCTGATCTGCGAGCGGTCCTGCCACTCGCCGACCTGGCCGCCCGGATAGCCGGCCGTCTGCGTGTGCGCATTGAACGGCGCTTGACCGGCGGCTCCGTACAGGTCGATGGAACCGATGGCCTGACCAGCCTGTGGAAACGTTCCCGGGAACACGGCGTCCTGAATACGGGGCTCGGTGAAGAAGTTGTCGTTCGTTTGGTAGTTGAAGCGCCACGTCAACTTGTCGGTGGGCATCCACAGGATGTCGCCATGGAAGACTTTCTGGTCGATGCCGCCGTTGTTCTGGCCCGTCGTCAGCGAGTGGATGTAGCCGTCGCGATACAGATCGGCGACGGTCCACTTCGTGAGCAGCTTGTCGGTGAGCGGTACGTTCAGCGAGAACTTCACGTCGCGGCGGTCCAGCGACCCGATGGTGCCCGTCACGTCCGCGCCGAAGGTGTCCGACGGCTTCTTGGTCCAGATGCGGATCGCCCCGCCCGTCGAGTCGCGTCCGAACGTCGTGCCCTGCGGGCCGCGCAGCACCTCGATGCGGTCGATGTCGACGAATTCCTGCATGAGGAGACCGGCCGTGCCGACCTGCCACACACCGTCGACGTAGGTACCCACGTTAGGGATACCGCGGACGGTGAAGTTCGTCTGCGACGTGCCGCCGCCACCGCCCGTGACCAATAGGTTCGGGACCGACTGACTCACGCGCTCGAGGGAGTCGAGGCCGCGCATCTCGAGGCTCTCGCCCGTGATCGCGACGATCGAGATCGGTACCTCTTGCAGACTCGCTTCACGGCGTGTCGCCGTAACGACGATTTCTTCGAGACCACC
>JAMQPK010000036.1 GCA_023717525.1 Vicinamibacterales bacterium
CGCGACGGCCTCATCACGCAGTTCTCGTTGAGCCAGATTCAGGCGCAGGCGATTCTCGACATGCAGCTGCAGCGGTTGACGGGTCTCGAGCGCCAGAAAATCCTGGACGAGATGGCCGAGCTGCTGAAAACCATCGAACGGCTGCGCGCCATTCTGAACAGCGACCGTCTGCTGATGCAGACTATCGTCGGCGAACTGAAGGAGGTTCAGCGGAAGTACGGCGACGATCGCCGGACCGAGATTGTCGAAGAGAGCGGAGAGCTCAGCATCGAGGATCTGATCGCCGAGGAAGACATGGCGATCACGGTCAGCAACACGGGCTACATCAAGCGGACGCCAATCACGAGTTATCGGAACCAGCGGCGCGGCGGCAAGGGGCGCATCGGCATGCGCACGCGAGAGGAAGATTTCGTCAGCCATCTCTTCATCGCGTCCACCCATGCCTACATCATGATTTTCTCGGACCGCGGCCGGGCGTATTGGCTGAAGGTCCACGAAATTCCGGACGTCGGCCCGGGGGGCAAAGGCAAAGCGATAGCGAACCTGGTTTCGATGGCGCCGGACGAAAAGATTGCCTCGATGCTGGCGGTGAAAGAGTTCGAAGACGGTAAGTTCATCTTGATGGGGACCCAGCGCGGTGTGGTCAAGAAGACGGAGCTCTCGGCCTTCAGCAACCCGCGGGCTGGCGGGATCATCGGCATGGGGGTGGAGGACGGCGACCGGTTGATCGTCGCGCAGATAACGGATGGGACGGGCGAGATATTTATCGGCACACGCGACGGCGTCGCCATCAGATTCCCGGAAAGCGACGTCCGCCCGATGGGCAGGGCGGCCTACGGCGTCCGGGGGATCAGTCTGAGGGAGGGCGACGAAGTCGTTGTAATGGAAGTGGTTCGGCCCGGAAGCACGCTCCTGACCGTGACGGAACACGGCTACGGCAAGCGCACCGAGCTCGATGAATATCGGGTGCAGAGCAGGGGCGGTGTGGGTATTATTAACATCCAAACGAGTGAACGAAACGGGCGCGTCGTCGGAATGGCCGCCGTGCACGACGAGGATGAGTTCATGCTCATCACGCAGCAGGGCAAGATTCTGAGGACGGTAGCCCGCGACATCCGGACGATCGGGCGCGCCACCCAGGGCGTCCGGCTGATTGAGATTGACGCAGAGGATCGAGTAGTCTCACTCGCTCGGCTTGCGGAGCGGGAAGAAGAAAACGGTGCGGGCGGCACGAACGGCACCGAAGAAACCAATTGAAATTTTTCGGAGAGAAGGAGGCTGGTATGTTTCGGCCCAAGGTCAAAAGCGTGTACATGCTGGCGCCTATGTTGACGGTCGCCATTCTGGCGAGCGGGTGTTCGACACCCCCAGAAGAAAATCTCGTGAAGCAGTTCTTCCGCGCATCGGGTCTGCGCGACAACCAGACGCTCGCGAATTTCGCGATGGTCAGTTTCGACGCGAAGACCGATGGGACGGTCGCATCCGCGAAAGTCGTGTCGGTGTCGCCGGTGCGCACCGAGCCCCTGAAAGTGCAGGAGCTGGCAAAGGCCCTGGCCGAAGCCGAGGCTGCCAACAAGACGTTCACTGATGGCAAGAAGGCGTATCAGGAAAAGAACATCGAAGCCATCGACCGTGTTCTGAAGGCGCAGTCCACCAACAAGAAGCTGTCGGGCGCGGACGGCAAGGTTCAGGCGGAGTGGGAGAAGTGGCAGTCCGACACGGCGGCAGAGGCCAAGAAGGTCTCGGCCGCGCGCGAGGCCCTCGCCAACGCCCGGCCAATTGCTGAGCTAAGCCTCACCACCGGCAACGGTGCGACACCTGAGATTGGCGAACTGGACGGCAACATGGAGTCGAAGGACATCACGGTCGACGCCACTGTGAAGGCGCCGGACGGGTCCACCAGCCAAAAGCAGTTGGTGATGACAGTTCAGCGCGCCGTTGTGAAGGCCGCCGCTGGCGCTGCCGGCGAACGCAACGGAAAATGGATTATCACTGGGATAAAGCCCGCGTAGTGAAGGCTTCAGGCTCTAGGCTTTGGGCTCTTGGCCACATCGGCCACGGGCCCAGAGCCTAAAGTCTAAAGTCCAGAGCCTGCCCGCTACACCATCTCCAGCTTCGCGTACTTCGCCCGCAGCGTCTTCGGCCCTACAGAAAACCTTACGACCAGCTTCACGTCGTCCGCCAGTTCTTCCACGCTGAGGATCGTGCCCACGCCGAACTGCGGATGGCGAACCTTCGCGCCCAGACGCAGTCCGAGCAGCGACGACTGATCTTCATCTTCGTAGGCAAACGTCGAGGCTTCGCGCTCGCGCGTGCGGGTTCGCCCGCCTCGTCCGTAAGGATTCCCGTATGCACTCGCCCGCCCGAAGTCCGATCGGAACGAGCTTTGATAGTTGCCGTAGCCGCCGGCAGGGAACAGCGGCTCGACCCGTTCAACCAGCTCCGGCGGCACCTCGTCCATGAACCGTGATGGCTCCATCGACTGATACTCGCCGAAAACGCGGCGCCGGGCCGCGCCTGTGAGTACGAGCTGAGTTCGCGCGCGCGTCATGCCGACGTAGCAGAGGCGTCGCTCTTCGTCGAGCTCGTCTTCTTCGTCGAAGGCGCGCGAGTGGGGAAACACCCCTTCCTCGAGACCCGCCATGATGACAGTGGGAAACTCGAGACCCTTGGCCGCATGCAGCGTCATCAACCAGATCTGCGCATCCTTGGTGCCCTGTTCTTCATCGACCTCAGACAACAGAGACAATTTGTCGGTGAAGCCGCCGAGCGAGGCTTCCGGCTCTCGCCCTTCGTACTCGCGCGCGGCCGAGACGAGTTCCATGAGGTTGTCGAGGCGGTTCTGCGAGTCCTCGCTTTTGTCGTCGCGGAGATCCTGCAGGTAACCCGACTGATCGAGCAGCTTTCCGAGGGCAATCGAGAGGAGTTCGCGCCGCGCGACGTCCTGCAGACCGACGATGAGATCGCGAAACGTCTTCAGCGATGCGGCGGCCCGCGGCGTCACGAGCCGGTCGTCGATCGCCAGCGAGAGCTTCGTCCAGAGCGACCGTGGTGCGGGCATGGCGATGCCGCTGGCGGCCAGGAGCGGAGGCGCTTCATCGGCCGAGATGTGATCGACGGCGTCCATCACGCCCTTGCCGATGCCACGCGTGGGCACGTTGATGACGCGCCGCAGGCTGATGTCGTCGTGCGGGTTGAGCAAGAGCTTCAAGTAGGCGAGCGCGTCCTTGATTTCCTTGCGCTCGTAGAAGCGGACGCCGCCGACCACCTTGTACGCCAGGCCCGATCGCATGAGCGAGTCTTCGATGACCCGCGACTGCGCGTTGGTGCGGTACAACACTGCGACCGTGCAATCCGGCACTCCTGAAATGCTCGCGCTCGCCGTTCTCGTGATGAAGTCGGCTTCCTCGAGCTCGTCCGATCCACGGAAATATTTAATCCGGTCGCCGCCCTTGCGTTCGGTCCACAACCGCTTCTCCTTACGGTTGCGATTCATACTGATGACCGCCGACGCTGCGTCCAGAATGATCTGTGTCGAGCGGTAATTGCGCTCGAGCTTCACGATCTTCGCTTCCGGAAAGTCCTGCTCGAAGTCGAGGATGTTACGCAGGTCGGCGCCGCGCCATCTGTAGATTGACTGATCGGGATCGCCGACCACGGCGAGATTGCGGTGGCGCTCTGTGAGCCGCTGGACGAGGTGATACTGCGGCCGATTCGTATCCTGATACTCGTCCACCATCACGAATCGGAAACGCTCGGCATAGCGCGCGCGAACATGCTCGGCTTTGTCGAGGAGCTCGACGGCTTTCAGGAGCAGATCGTCGAAATCGAGCGCCCCGTTGTCTGTGAGGCCCTGGGTGTATTTCTCGTACACCTTGGCCATCTGCTCTCCGCGCTGGCTCCATCCCTGCGAGCGAAAAAAATCGACCCCTTGCATCGTGTTCTTCGCGTGACTGATCTTCGAAAGCGCCTGACGGGGGGGTAGCGCGCTATCGTCGATTTGCAGCTCCTTCAGGATCTGCTTCATCAGGGAGACCTGATCGGACGAATCGTAGATGACGAAATCGCGCGGCAGTCCTATAGCCGTGGCCTCGCGCCTGAGCAACCGGGCGCAAAGCGCGTGGAACGTCGAAATCCACGATCCAGCCATCGATCGTCCCAGTAGCGCTTCGACGCGAGTACGCATTTCCTCCGCCGCCTTGTTGGTGAACGTGACGGCAAGAACTTCATCCGGCTGCGCGTAGCCTTCCGAGATGAGGTACGCAATACGCTGAGCGATGACGCGCGTTTTCCCAGAGCCGGCGCCCGCGAGGATGAGTAGCGCGCCGTCGATATGCAGGACGGCTTCGCGTTGTTCGGGATTAAGGCCTGTTAGTGGATCCATGTGGGCTTTGGACTCTGGGCTTTGGGCTTTCGGCCAGACATTCAGGCCCAAAGCCTAAAGCCCAAAGCCAAGAGCCCTTATTCTACAGTCACCGACTTCGCGAGATTCCGCGGCTGATCGACGTCGCAGCCCCGGCGAACTGCGATGTGGTACGCGAGCAGTTGCAACGGCAGTACCATCGCAACCGGCGAGAGGAGCTCGGGAACGCGCGGGAGTGAAATAATCGAGTCTGTTGCAGGATCCAGAATGCTTTGCAGCGTGTTGTTGCCATCTGTCGTCAGGGCGATGACCGACCCGCCCCGCGCTTTCACTTCCTGAATATTGCCAAGCATCTTCTCGAACACGTGATCAGAAGGTGCAATGGTCACGACTGGCATCTCGGCGTCGATCAGCGCAATGGGTCCGTGCTTCATCTCGCCGGCGGGATACCCCTCGGCGTGAATGTAGGAAATTTCCTTCAGTTTGAGGGCGCCTTCCAGCGCGATGGGGTAGTTGATCCCTCGGCCAAGGTAGAGGAAGTCCGACCTGTTGAAATATTTCCCGGCTACCTCTTCCATGACCCCGGAGGCTTTCAGCGCCTCCTCCATCTGTTTCGGAAGGTGCAATAGCCCGGCGATGTGAGCTTTCGCGTCAGACTCTGACAGGGTTCCCTTTATCTGGCCGAGGTAGAGCGCGAGAATGTTCAGGGCGACGAGTTGCGAGCTGAACGCCTTGGTGGAGGCGACACCAATCTCGGGCCCTGCGTGCGTGTAGACGGTGCCTTCCGCTTCTCGCGTGGCCATGCTGCCGACGACGTTACAGATCGCAAGGCTTCTCGCGCCTTTCTTTCGCGCCTCTCGCAGCGCGGCGAGCGTATCGGCCGTTTCGCCCGACTGCGTGATGATGACGACCAGCGTGTGCGGGTCGACGATGAAATCGCGATAGCGGTATTCAGATCCGTAATCGACTTCGACCGGCACGTGGGCCAGCCGCTCGATCAGGAACTTGCCGACGAGCGCGGCGTGCCACGACGTGCCACATGCGATCACCGCCACCTTGTTCACTTGCCGGAGGTCCTGCTCGGAGATGCCAAGTTCTTCCAGGAACACCTTCCCGGTCTCCAGCGACACGCGGCCCAGCAACGTCTCTTCGGCGGCGCGCGGCTGCTCGAAGATTTCCTTCAGCATGAAGTGGCGGTAACCCGACTTCTCGGCCATGACCGGATCCCACAGCACCCGTTGCGTGGCCTTCGACACAGGCGTTCCGGCAAAGTTGGTGAACTCGACGCCGGTCCGGGTGATGACGGCCATCTCCTCGTCGCCTAGGAAGACGACATCACGCGTGTGACTGAGAATTGCCGGGGTGTCGGACGCGACGAAAAATTCCTTGTCGCCAAGGCCGACCACGATCGGCGGGCCGTTGCGAACGGCGATGATTTTCTCCGGGTCGTCGGTCGAGATCGCGACGAAGGCGAAGAGGCCGCGCATCTGGAGCAGAGCCCGGCGGGCGGCCCCCTCGAGCTTGTCCTTTTGCATTTCATGCTCGAGCAGATGTGCGATCACTTCAGTGTCGGTTTCGCTGACGAACACGTGGCCGAGCTTCTGCAACGCGTGTTTGATGTCGAGATAGTTCTCGATGATGCCGTTGTGCACGACGACGATCTTGCCGCTGCAGTCCTGGTGGGGGTGCGCGTTTTCCTCGGTGGGCCGGCCGTGCGTGGCCCAGCGCGTGTGGCCTACGCCGTAGAGGCCTTCGAGCGGGTCGGTCTGGAGGGCCGTCTCGAGGTTGGAGAGTTTGCCGGCGCTGCGCCTGCGCTCCATCTGACCGTTCCTGACGACCGCGACGCCTGCCGAGTCGTAGCCGCGATATTCGAGGCGCCGCAACCCGTCGATCAGGATCGGAACGACTTTCTGGGGACCGACGTAGCCGATGATGCCACACATGTAAGTGATCCTTTTGGTGCGCAGGACAACCTGGGAGTGCGTGGGAGAACGTGGGGGAGCGTGGGAGTCCCACGATCCCTACGTTGTCCTACGTTTTCCCACGCTTCTTATCTTTCCAGCCTTCGATGTTCCGCTGCTTCCCGCCGCTGACGGCCAATGAGCCCGCCGGCACATCCTCGCGCACGGTCGTGCCACTGCCCACGTAGGCGCGACGGCCGATGGTGACGGGCGCGACGAGCTGCGAGTCGCTCCCGATGAACGCGCCGTCCTGAATAACGGTCTGCTGTTTCTTCTCGCCGTCGTAGTTGCACGTGATCGTGCCGGCGCCGATGTTGACGTTCTCGCCGATGGTCGCGTCTCCGAGGTAGGAAAGGTGGCCGGCTTTCGTGCCGGCGCCCACGACCGATTTCTTGAGCTCGACGAAGTTGCCGATGTGCACGTTCTCGCGCAACTCGGTCTCCGGCCGGATGTGCGCAAACGGCCCGACCGTGACCCCCGGCGCCATCCGCGCGCCGTTGATCACGCACGAATTCTGAATCGTCACCCGGTCGGCCAGCACCGAGTTGATGATCCGCGTGCCCGAATGAATCTCGCACGCGGCTCCGATCTCGGTTCGTCCCTCGAGGTGCACGCCAGGGTGAATCACCGTATCGGCGCCGACCGCGACGTCATCACCGATGTAAGTGGTTGCCGGATCCTCGATCGTGACGCCAGCAGCCATCAGCTCTTCGTTCTTCTTCTGTCTCACGATTCTGCTCGCTTCTGCCAGCTCAGACCGGCTGTTGATGCCGCGTATTTCATCGGGATCGTCGAGCACGACGGTTTCGACGGCGCGTTTCTGTCGCCGGTACGCCGCGACAAGATCCGTTAAATAGTACTCTCCCTGAGCGTTGGCCGCCGCCAGGCCACGAAGCGCGTCATAGAGCGGGCCAAGGGAAAACGCGAAAACGCCGCTGTTGATCTCCTTGATCTTCCGTTGGGCAGGCGAGGCGTCGCGCTCCTCGACGATCCGCGAGATCTTGCCGCGCAGCCGGACGATGCGACCGTAGCCATAGGGCTGCTCGACGAAGGCGGTCAGCACGGTGGCCGCCGCTCCGCTCCCCTCGTGTTTCTCGAGCAAGCCAGCCAAAGTGTGGCCGCGCAACAACGGTACGTCGCCAGAAAGCAACAACAGGATGCCCGTCCTCGACTCCAGAACCGATGCGGTCTGCAGGAGTGCATGACCGGTGCCCAGTTGCGGTTCCTGGGTCACGTACGACAACACTGGATGCGCCGCGAGCCCCTGCTTCAGCAACTCCTTCATGTGACCGACAACCAGCGTCGTCGTCGTCGGCTTCAGGCCGGCAGCTGCCCGAAGGACATACTCGATCATTGGTCGCCCTGCCACGGCGTGCAGCACTTTCGGCCGCACGGATTTCATGCGCGTTCCTTTGCCCGCAGCGAGAATGACGATGTGGAGGTCGGACGACGACATTGGCGTTTACAGTTTACCGTTTACGGTTCACCGTTCTGAACGGTAAACGGTAGACGGTCAACGGTAAACTATCGTGATCGCCTGGCTTTGCGGCGTTCTGTCTTTGCCGGAACGGCAACATCGAGGGCAGCTCGCACGCTGTCGTGCTGCCTGAGCGGTTCGAGGTCTGGGTCGTGGCGTGCCATCGATCGATTCTCTGGATTGAGATCGATCGCCCGAAGCAGGTGGGGCACAGCCTGCTCGTATTCGTCGCGCAGGGCAAGAACCGTGGCGAGCATGTAAAGCACGTGATCGTGGTCCGGCGATTCGCGGCTCGCCGTTCGCAGGTGCTCGAGCGCCTCGTCATAGTTGCCGGCGTTGAAGGCCAGCGTGGCCGCAAAAACCCGCTCTTCCGGCGTGTTTGGCGACAACGCCCGCGGCGCCATGTGCCGCTCGCAGACGGTCACGTAAAGCCTGACGCGCTCATGAAGTTCCTTTTCCTCGGGGTATCGAACGAGGACGGAGCGCAACACGGAAGATGCACGTGGGTAGTCGTGCTCCTGGAGGGCCGCCACCCCTTGTTCGTAGAGTGCAACGGCTTCGACGTACCGAACCCTAAGGGGAGCCTTCTCTGGTGAAGCAGGCGGCGCTTTGGGCACTGGACGACCCGCAGGACTGCGAGTCACCACGACTGCCTTAGGCCGTCCGCTGTGGCGGGTCTTTGCCCGCCGCTGCTTCGCCATGAGTCTTGCGCTGAAAGGGCTGTTACGGTAACAAAATGCCGTTGCCCAGGTCAAGACGTGGAGGAAGCCTTGAACCTTTCCAGCGCGGCGTAAACATATTTGGTCGATAGACCAAAGTTATGAGCCGTCGCAGTCAGTGCGGCCCGGCGTCCAAAAGCCGCGTTATTGGTCAATTGATAGAAAAACTCAGCAATATCCTTATCTTCAATGATTTGAGGCTGTTCTTTAGAAGATGATCCAGGGCCAAGGATAAGAGTAAATTCCCCGCGAGCCGTCACAGGGGCCGAACGAATAGCGGATGTTGTGGATCGAATGACCTCTTCATGAAGCTTTGTGAGCTCTCTGGCTACAATAATAGGTCGTTCGCCAAATATTGGTTGGAGTTCGAGCAGCGTCTTCTGGATACGATGCGGAGTCTCGAAGAAGATAATAGGGCGCTCGACTTCCGCGGCCAGCGATTGGAGCCAACGCTTTCTATCGTTTGACTTAGAAGGAGCAAAGCCTGCGAAGAGGAACGTGTCTCCTGGATATCCAGATACGGCCAGTGCAGCCAGGACGGCGCTTGCGCCAGGTATGGCGATCACCCGAATCCCATGTTCGATAGCGGCCGCAATGAGCCGCTGGCCGGGGTCGGCGACAAGCGGTGTCCCCGCGTCGGAGACCAGGGCTACATCTTCTCCCTTTGCCAGCTTCTGTAGGATGAACGGCAGCTTCTGTCGCTCGTTGTGCGCGTGCAGGCTCGTGGCGGGTGTCGTGATACCGAAATGCCGAAGGAGAATCGACGTGCGGCGCGTATCTTCAGCCGCGATCAGGCTGACAGATTTGAGGGTGCTCAGGGCGCGCAGCGTGATGTCGTCGAGGTTCCCGATGGGGGTCGAGACCACGTACAAGCTGCCGGGCATGCGGGGGAGGGATATTGTACCATTAGGGCTTGGGCCGAATCCCGTACGCCAAGTCCTTTATCCAGCCGAGACACTGTGTAGATGATGCGTTCGTCCGAACCTTTCCACCACTTCGTCGATGACTATCTCGCCTATCTCCACGAAGTCCACCCGACGGGCGCCGCGCTCGACGGTGTTCACACCCACGATGACCTGCTCGAGGATCTGAGCAGGCAGGGTGTCGAGCAACACACGCGGGCGCTTTCCGGATTTTCGCGGCGCCTGCAGGACATCAACACAGGTGATTTGACGGCTGCCGAGCGCGCCGAGCAGCCGATGGTCGATGCGAACATTCAGGCGCGGATGTTCGAGCTCGAGCGTGTCAGGACGTGGGAGCGGAACCCGCAGCTGTACTCCGATACCCTGTGCTCGAGCCTGGCCGCGCAAGTGGTGTTCACGCATGCGCCACTCCCGGAGCGCGCACGCCGCGTGCTGTCGAAGCTGCGGCAGACCGCCCGGCTGGTGCAGGCCGCGCGCGACAACATCAAGGATCCGCCCGGGATCTTCGTGAAGGTCGGCCGCGAAACTTTCCGCGGTGCCCTCACGTTCATCGAGAAGGATCTGCCGCGCGCATTTGCCGGCCTCGACGATCTGCATCTGCTCGGCGACCTGGCCGATGCCTCGACCGAAGCCGCCCAGGCGATCGGCAGCTACATTCAGCATCTCGACGATGAAGTGGCGCCGAAGGCGCGCGCATCATTTCGCCTCGGCGGCGAGGTGTTCGAGCGCAAGCTGAAGCTGGACGAAGGCATCACGATGGACGCCGGGCGGCTGCTCGCCATCGCGCTTCGCGAATTCAGCGCCACGCAAGAGGAGTTCAAGACACTGGCCGGCCGCCTCGACGGCGGCGACCCGGTGGAAGCCTGGCGGAAGGCGAAGGACGAGCATCCCGCGCCGGGTCAGCTGTCGGCTGCAGCACAAGCACAGCTCGACGAGATTGGCACATTCATCGATCGCCACGGCATCATCACGCGGCCCGAGAGTGAGCCAGTCATCGTCGCGCCCACGCCCGAGTTTCACCGGTGGTCGTTCGCCAGCATGTGGGTACCCGGTCCATTCGAACAGAAGCCGGCGCGCGCGTACTACTTCCTGACCGACGCCGATCCGTCCTGGCCGATCGACAAGCAGGCGGAGCACCTTCGCGACTTCAACTATCCCGCGCTGTGGTCGATCTCAATTCACGAGGTCTACCCGGGGCATTTCCTGCACTACCAGTTCTTGCGTCGCGTGGAGTCGAAGGTGCGGAAGTCGACCATGTTCTCGCCGGCGTCCTTTGTGGAAGGGTGGGCGCACTACGCCGAACAGATGATGGTCGAAGCCGGCTTCCGCCGGGACGATCAGACGCTGCGGCTTGGACAGCTGGCCGAGGCGCTTATCCGCCTGGCCCGGTTCATCACGTCAATTCGTCTGCATGTGGAAGACTGGTCGGTCGAGCAGAGCATGCGGTTTTTCCGTGACGAGTGCTTTATGGAGGAGGCTGGCGCGCGTCGCGAAGCCGAACGAGGGACGTTCGACCCGACATACCTCGTCTACTCGGTCGGCAAGCTGATGCTGCTGAAGCTGCGCCGGGACTACAAGGAACAGCAGGGTTCGAAGTACTCCCTGCGGGCGTTCCACGATCAGCTGCTCGGCAACGGCACCGCGACGTTCGCGGCCCACCGCCAGCTGATGCTGGGCGACTCATCCGGCGATCTCCTGGAATAGGATTACAACGTGCCCATCTACGAATACGCGTGCGGCGCGTGCGGCCATCGCTTCGAGCTGATTCAGAAGTTCTCCGACGGGCCGGCAGACGTCTGCCCGAAATGTGGCGAACACAACGTGCAGAAACGGATGTCGAGCCCGGCGATCCAGTTCAAAGGCTCCGGTTTCTACATCAACGACTACGCGCGCAAGGACGCGGGCGGCACCGAGTCAAAAGCCAGCGAGAAGAGCACGTCCGAGAAAGCCGAGAAAGCCGAGAAATCTGACAAATCCGAGAAATCTGACAAATCCGACAAGACGACACCCGCGGCGCCCGCAAGCTCGACGCCGAGTACACCCTCGAGCTCGACCGACAAGTCCTAGTCAGACCCGTTCGGATCGCAGGTACGCGCGGAAGGCTTCACTGAGGTCTGGCCGCCGCAGCGCGAAATACACGCAGGCCTTGAGGTAGCCGAGCTTGTTGCCGGTGTCGTGGCGGGTACCGGCGATTTCGCACGCGAAGATTTTTCGCTGCTTGAGCAGTTTCCGGAGGCCGTTGGTCAGTTGAATCTCTCCGGTGCGATCGCTGGCGGTCTCCCGGAGAGCGGGAAAAATATCGGGCGTCAGCAGATAGCGGCCGATGATGGCGAGATTCGACGGCGCTTCGTCCCTCGAGGGCTTTTCGACGAGGTCGCGCACGGCGTAGACACCTCTACCCAGATCGATCGAGGTGTCGATGTCGACGATGCCATAGGCCGAGACCTGATCGGGCGGGACGCGCTCGACCGCGAGGACGGGCCCTCCGACTTTCTCGAACACGTCCATCATCTGTTGCAACGCCGGCGGACTTGCGTCGATCACATCGTCGGCCAGAATGACGGCGAACGGCTCGTCGCCGACGAGCTCGGCCGTCACGAGCACCGCGTGGCCAAGGCCGAGCGGCTCGCCTTGCCGGACGTAGGCGACGTTGATCATGTTCGAGATCTTGCGGATTTCTTCGAGCAGCTCGACTTTCCCGCGCTGCTGCAGAAAGCTCTCGAGCTCGACGTTCACGTCGAAGTGATCCTCGATGGCATTCTTGCCGCGGCCGGTCACGATGATGATGTTGTCGATGCCCGACTGGACGGCCTCTTCGACACCGTACTGAATGATCGGCTTGTCGACGAGCGGCAGCATTTCCTTGGGTTGGGCCTTGGTCGCGGGAAGAAACCGGGTGCCGAGTCCTGCGGCCGGGAAGACGACTTTACGCACGGTAGATTTCACGGGCACTAGTTTATTAGGATTCCATCATGCTTGATCCGGCTTTTGTTCGAGATCATCAGGACGAGGTGAAGCGCGGGCTGAAAAGCCGCGGGCTCGACGCGGACGGCGAGCTCGAATCGCTCGCCACGCTGGAGAATCGACGCAGGCGTTTGATTCCCGAGCTCGAAGGGTTGAAGCGCGAGCAGAACGCGGCGGGCGACGAAGTCGCGCGAGCCAAGCGTCAAGGCAAGGACGCCAGCGGGATCTTCGAGGCCAATCGCCAGCGGGCGCAGCAGATCCGGCAGCTCAGCATCGAGCTCGATCAGGTGGAGCAGCAGCGTAGTGGCCTGCTGATGTCGCTGCCGAACCTGCCCCATGCGAGCGTCCCGATTGGAAAGAGCGCCGCTGACAACCAGGTGGTGCGCTCCTGGGGCGAGCCGCGGCAGTTCGATTTCGAGCCGCAGGCGCATTCCGATCTCGGGCCGGCGCTGGGGATCCTCGATTTCGAGCGCGCGACGAAGATGTCTGGTGCGCGGTTTTCCGTGTTGCTTGGCGCGGGCGCCCGGATGTCGCGCGCGCTGATCGACTTCATGCTCGACCTTCACACGCGCGAGCACGGCTACACGGAGGTGGCACCGCCGTTTCTCGTGAACCGCGCGTCGCTGGAAGGCACCGGACAGCTGCCGAAGTTCGAAGCCGATCTGTTCAAGATCGCCGGCGACTGGGATCTCTTCTTGATTCCGACCGCCGAAGTGCCGCTCACGAATCTGCATCGGGCTGAGATCGTAGACGGCGACACATTGCCACTGAAGTACGTGGCCTACACGCCGTGTTTTCGCAGCGAGGCCGGTTCGTACGGCGCGGATGTGCGCGGACTCATCCGCCAGCACCAGTTCGACAAGGTGGAGCTCGTGAAGATTACCCGCCCGGAAGACTCGTACGACGAACTCGAGAAGCTGACGCTGAATGCGGAGGAAGTGCTGAAACGGTTGGGGCTGCCTTTTCAGACAGTGGTGTTGTCAACGGGCGACATGGGCCCGACCATGGCCAAGACGTACGACCTCGAAGTGTGGCTGCCGAGCCAAAAGAAGTACCGCGAGATCTCATCCTGCAGCAATGCCGAAGGTTTTCAGGCGCGCCGCGCGAGCATCAAGTTCAAGACCGCAGGCACCGGGAAGGCCGAGTTCGCGCACACGATGAATGGCTCGGGGCTGGCAGTGGGCCGGACGCTCGTGGCTATTCTCGAGAACTATCAGCAGAAGGATGGGTCGGTGGTCGTGCCCGAGGCGTTGCGGCCTTATATGGGCGGAATGGAGGTCATTGGACAATGATGCATTTGATCGCAATTGCCACGACACTGATCGTGGTTTCCCTCTCGACGGCATCTGCGCATGCGCAGACCACAACCCCGGCTCGGGGACTGACGCCCGAGCAGATCGCGATGAGCGAATCGCTGGCGGCGAAGTTCGACCAGGCCGCCGCCCGAGAGCAGGCGCGGCTCAAGACGTTCGCGAACCGGCCACTCGGCGGTGCTCTTCAACGGTCGTTCAACGTGTTCACCAACTATCTGGTCGTCGCGGCCGAGATGATGCCTGAATCGGCGTATGCATTCCGGCCCACGCCTGACGTCCGCAACTTCGGCGAGCAAATCAACCACGCAACCGGGGCTCATTATTCGTTCTGCCATCAGGCGGGTGTGCCTCCGGGGATTCAGAGGAAGGCCGCGCCGAATCTGCGGGCCCTCACGGCGAAAGCGGAGATCGTGAAGGCGCTGAGAGACTCCATCACGTATTGCGACGCAATCTTCGCGGCCGCGACCGAGTCGTGGCTGATGGAGCCGATGCCGGCCCTTGGCGGTTCATCGAGCGGGCTCGTTCCGGCAATTCGCGCGCACGCGTTCATGTACGGGAACGTGCACACGGCCGAAGACTACGGAACCATCACCACATACATCCGCATGAGCGGTTTCGTCCCACCGTCGACGGCGTTGCACCCGCCTGGGAAGTAAGAAAAAAGTAAGAAGTGGGAAGTAAGAAGTAGGAAGTAGGTTTTGAAGTTACTTCTTACTTCCTACTTCTCACTTCTTACTTGCCCGAAACCACCCGTATGTTTCCTCCAGCCCGCGCCGGAGGGACCATCGCGCTTCCCACCCCATCGTGCGCAACTGGCTCGAGTCCAGCGCTTTGAAGGGCATGCCGTCGGGCTTGCTGCTGTCGAACCTCAGCTCGCCGTCGTACCCGACGACTTCTTTAATCAGCTGGGCCAGTTCGGCGATGGACGTGTCCTGGCCGCTGCCGAGGTTGAGCGGGCCAGGCTCGTCATGGTGTTGCATCGCGAAGATACACGCATCAGCCAGGTCATCCGCGTAAATAAACTCGCGGCGCGGTTTGCCCGATCCCCAGATGTCGACAAACGGGAGGCGCTCCACCTGCGCTTCGTGTATGCGGCGCAGCAAGGCTGCCGCCACGTGTGAGTTCTCGAAGGTGAAATCGTCTCCAGGGCCGTACACGTCCCCCGAGATCGCCGTCACGAACGCCGCGTTGTGCTGGCGACGATACGCATCGCAGAGCTTCAGTCCGGCCAGCTTCGCCACGGCATAGGCTTCGCTGGTCGGTTCCATTGGCCCCGTGCCGATTGACGCGACGGTGAACGGCTGTGGAGCCGCTTTCGGATACACGCACGAGCTGCCGAGGAAGAGCAGCTTGCGGACGCGCGATTCCCACGCTGCGGGGATCACGTTGGTGACGACCTGCAGGTTATCCGTCATCAGATCGGCCGGCCACTGCTGGTTGCCGGCAATGCCCGACACTTTTCCAGCCGTCACAAAAACGTACTCGGGACGCGTGCGGGCAAAGAAATCTGTGACGGCGCTACGATGGCCGAGATCCGGCTCGGCTTCCTGAACGACGCCCGTGAACCCTCGTGTGGCGAGCAGCTTCAGGAGCGCCTGACCCACAAGCGTACCGCCGCCGGCGACGTAGATGCGGGCGTCACCGTGCATGCTGACGTTCGAGGCGGTGCGAGGTCATCTCGCGGATGTGCGCCAGCGTGTCGTCGCCGAATTTCTCGCGCACCATGTCGAGGTAGGGCTGGTGGCTGTAGTAGACGTTGAACGCGTGGTCCCGGAAGCGCAGCACTTCGGCAGCGGACAGGTGCCGCGTGGGCAGCGGCAGTGTATTGACGGCATGCTGTGAATAGCCGCTCCAGGTCTCCGGCAGCCGCCAGCCTCGGCGAACGGCCTCGTCGTAGAGAGGCGATCCCGGATACGCCATCGCCGAGTAGAAATTCGCAAACTCACAATTGAGATCAAGCGCAAGGTCCAGCGTCCCCTGCATCGTCTCGGTCGTGTCTTCCGGAAGGCCGAAGATGAAGTTCCCGATAATGCTGATGCCAGCAGCCTTGATCTTCTTGACCGTGTCGTGGACTTCGCCGACCTGATACCGCTTGTCGACGTCTGTCAACACGCGGTCGTCTGCCGCTTCGATGCCGAGCGCGAGCCACGTGAAGCCGGCGCGCTTCAGTTTGTCGAGCATGCTGTCTTTCACGGTGTCGACACGCGCGTAGGCCCAGATGTTCAGGTCGTAGCCCCGCTCGATGATGAGATCGCAGATGCCCAGCACGTGTCGCTGGTTCAACACGAACATCTCATCGGCGAACTTGATGTTGCGGACGCCGTACGTGTTGACGAGCAGATCGATCTCTTCGATCACCCGCTGCGGGCTCCAGAAGCGATAGCTGTTCACCTCGGTATTGAGCCCGGCGGCCTGCTCGCCGCTCTTGAACGGCGCCTGAATACAGCAGAACGAGCAGTGGTACGGGCATCCGAGGGTCGTGTAGATCGCCGCGTAAGGCTGGCGTTGAAGATGACCGAAGCAGTGCCAGTTGTGCGCGCGGTATTTACTCATCGGCAGCAAATCCCACGCGACGCCTGGCATGTCCACGTCCAGGTCTTTCACGAGCGGCGACGGCGGGTTCGACACGGTGCCTGTGCCCTCGCGATAGACGAGGCCGCGGACCTTGGACAAATCAGGAGGGTTGGACGCCCGATACGCGTCGAGGAGATCGACGATCGTGTAGAGGCCTTCATCCCTGGCGACGAAATCGCAGCCCTCCTCGCTCAGTGTTCGCTCAGGCAGAGATGCGACGTGTCCGCCAAGCATGAGCAGGGGAATATCCGGGCCGATCTGTTTTATGGCGGTCGCGATGGCCGATGCGCCGGTCATGTTCTGCGTCGAGGCGGACGGCTGGTGTCCGTAGACGACAATCGTCGCGAGGGTGGGCGCGATCGCTGCGACGCGCTCCGCGGTTTGTTCCGGAGTCAGCTCGTCTGCTTCAGCATCGACGATCTGAACGGTAAAACCTTTGTTGCGGACGAACGATGCGATGAGCCCTGCCCAGACGGGGTTCTCGACTGCTGTCAGCCGCGCGCCGAGCGACTGATAGATCTTCATGCGGCTGCCGGGGTTGACGAGAACGAGGTCAGTCTTCATTCGGTGCGACCGTCTACGCCAATGGTCGACTTCACGATGTATTGCGGGCGACCTCTGACGTCCTTATATATCCGGATCAAATAGATGCCGAGACCGCCGATGGCCGCCAGTGTCGTCGCCCAGAAGAACGTCAGCGCGGCCGCCAACGGGCCCGAGAAAATCAACAAGAAGAAAGACCCGCCGATGCCGATGGCCGCCAGGGCAAAGCAGAGATAGACCGGCAGAAACGAGAAGGACGTCATCCCGACGACGAACGTTTTCCAGGGGTTCTTGCTGAAGAACGGAAAGTGCGTGCTGCCGGCATTCCGCGCGTCACGCTCGTAGGGCACGAAGACCTGGTTGAATCCCAGCCAGACGACGAGACCGCGCAGATAAGGATCTGACTCTCGCACCCGCAGGAGCTCGTTGACCGCTGCGCGCGACAGAAGCTTGAAATCGCCGGCGTCGACGGGCAGCTCGATCGCGGAGCCCGACTGAATCACGCGATAGGCAATGCGCGTGGCCCACATCTTCAACGGGCTTTCGCCTCGTCGTCTGGTTCGAACGGTGTGAACGACATCTGCGCCCAGCCGCCAGCGGTCGAGCATCGCGGGAATGGTTTCGGGCGGATCCTGCAGGTCGGCATCCATGTAGATCACGGCATCGCCGCGAGCGGCGGACATTCCTGCGAGGACACCCTCGGCCACGCCGAAGCGCCGCGACATGTTCACGATCTTCACGCCGGGGTTCTTTTCGCGCTCCTTCAGCAAGATCGCCAGAGACTGATCCGTCGAGTCGTCGTTCACGAAGACGAGCTCATACCGGACGGACTGTGAGGCGAACATTTTGTCGAGCCGCGCGACGAGCGTCGGAATGTTGTCCGCCTCGTTGCGGAACGAGAGCACCACCGACACGAGCGGCTGGGCGGTATCCATGTCAGACGTTGGCGTACTTCGAGTTGCGGATCATGGCGAAACCTTTGAGGAGCTCACGGATGCCGGCGTCGAGCGAGTGCGCGGGCTTGTACCCGGTGCGTTCGATCTTCTCGTTCGACACGATGTAGTCGCGCTTGTCCGGATCCTTTCCGATGTTCGACTCGTGGATGACGAACGAAGGCACGTGCCGTTGAATGGCCTGGCACAGCTCCAGCTTCGAGAGATTTGCGTCCGACAGGCCGACGTTGTAGATCTGACCCTTCATCGCATCGAAGTGGTCGATGCCGTGCAGAAAGACGCGAGCCACATCGCGAACGTGGATAAAGTTCCGCTTGAAATGGCTTTCGAAGAGCACGATGAACCGGTCGGTGACGGCACGATACGTGAAGTCGTTGACGAGCAGATCGAGCCTCATCCGGGGCGACATGCCGAACACCGTCGCCAGCCGGAAACTAAGCGCCGATGGATGCCGCTCGAGCAGAATGCGCTCCACTTCAACCTTGTCGCGTCCGTAGAGCGACACCGGCCGAATCGGCGTTTCTTCGGTGCAGAACTTGCCGGCCTCGCCAACGCCGTAGCCGCTGTTGGTGATGGGCAGGAGGACACGCTGCGACGGGCTCAGCAGCGCGAGCATGTCGACGATGGCCTTCAGATTGGTTGACGTGGCCGCGAGCGGATCGCGATCGCACAGCGGAGCGCCCACCAGCGCCGCCAGGGGAATGATGACGTCGGCGTCCTTCAGCAGCGGCTTCATGGTGTCGAGCGATCGAACGTCGCCGCGGACGACGGAGAATTCGGGATGGGCGCAGACGGCGTTCAGGCTGTCCTGCCCGTACATGAAGCTGTCCACGACCGTCACCGTCAACCCTCGATCGAGCAACGCCGGAACAAGGATCGAGCCCAGATAGCCCGCACCGCCGGTCACAAGCACCTTCGTCATTTCAGACCCCGTTGAGTACGGCGCGCAGGTCATCCAGCTCGCGCGTGAGATCGCGCGGATGGTTCCCCACGAAGAACCCGTGATCGTGGGCGAGCACCGCATTCGCGATGCCGCCGACAATCTCATGGTCGAAGAATCGGATGGCCTGGTGCTTTGGAAAACAGCCCCCGGTAATCATCCGGAATTCGATACCGGCCTTGCGCAACGCCTCCATCACGCTGGCCCGGTCGATGCGCAGCTCGGGATTCAGAATCATCGTGAAGCTGAACCAGGAACTGCTTCCGTTCTCACGCTGGATGATAAACCGCTTGTCGCCCCTGAACAGCTTTACGAAATGAACGGCGTTGGCGCGCCGGATTTCGAGCATCCTGTCGAGTTTCTTGAGTTGCTCCAGGCCGACGGCCCCGGCAAACTCGAGCGGACGCACGTTGTAGCCGGGAACGACGAACCGGTAGGCCTCGAAAAACGGGTCGTCGTGCCGCCCCGTAAGCGCACCAACCGTGGAATCGGCCGGCACGTCTCGCGCCCACCCATGATTTCGAATCGCGCGCGCCAGGTGATCGAGCTCGGTGTCGTTCGTCACGAACAGCCCCCCCTCCATCGTCGAGATGTGATGGGAGTAGAACGTGCTGAACGTGTTGACGTCGCCGAACGTGCCGCACAGCTTGCCACGCAGGCTCGCACCGAGCGACTCGCAGTTGTCTTCGAACAGAATGAGGCCGCGCGCGTCGCAAAAGTCCCTCATGACGTCGAGCGCGGCCGGGTTGCCGAGGATGCTGACTGCGACCACCATCCGCGTTCGGGGCGTCAGCGCGGCGTCGAGCTTCGAGACGTCCATGTTCAGCGTATCCAGCTCGACATCGACAAACCGCAGCTTCAACCCATACTGCTGCAGAGGATGAAAGGTCGTTGCCCACGAGATGGCTGGCACGATCACTTCGTCGCCGCGCTGGAGCGGACGCTGCGATCGATAGCACAGGGCGGCAACAGCGACAAGGTTGGCAGACGAGCCGGAGTTCACCATCACCGCGTGCTTCATGCCGAATCGCTGGGCAAAGGCTTCCTCGAAGCGGCGCACCTCGTCGCCCATCGTGAAGCGCCCGCTGCGGACGACGCGATTGATGGCGTCGAGCTCTTCGGGGCCCCAGGTCGTGCTGGACAGTTCGTAAGGCATCAGGAACGAACGAGGCCACGGACGGCGCTCGCAATGCGGGCGGCGTCGGGATAGTAGAACTGCTCGAGCGTGAATCCCGCAGGAGCCGGCACGTCAGGAAGACCGATGCGCACGACCGGAGCCTTGAGATCCGGGAAGCCCTTTTCAGCGGCGAGACAGCCGATTTCTGCGCAGAGCCCGCCTTTCATCCACGCCGTGTCGACGACGACGAGGCGACCCGTGTTGTGAAGCGATTCGAGCACGATCTGTTCATCGATCGGCTTGACGGTCCGCAGGTCGATGACGTCGGCCTCGATGCCTTCGCCGGCAAGTTGAGTTGCGGCCTGCATGCCGAGCTCAATCGCATGCGATGCGCCGACGATGGTCACGTCTCCACCCCGGCGCCGGTAGATGCCTTTTCCGATGGGCACCCGATAGAAGCCCTCGGGAACGACGCCGTCCTTCTTCATCAGCCAGCGGTGTTCGAAGAGGCACACAGGATTGTTGTCGAGGATCGCCGACAGCAGGAGGCCTTTTGCGTCGTACGGCGTGCTTGGCATCACGATCTTCAGTCCGGGGACGCCGAGGAGCATGCCGTGAATCGCCTGGGAGTGTTGTGCGCCCGAGCCCCAGCCGCGGCCTATCGCCGCCCACACCACCATCGGCACCGTGGTCTGGCCGTTGTCCATGAAGTGAAACTTGGCGGCGTGCGTGACGAGCTGATTGAACGCAAGCAGCACGAAATCCGGCCGGTTGTGCATGTAGACCGGGCGCATGCCGTTCATCGCGGCGCCGGCCGACACGCCCATCATCGCCTCTTCCGAAAGGGGCGTGTCGAAGACACGATGGGAACCGAACTTGCTCTGCAGTCCCTTCGTCGTCCCGAACATGGCCGTCGGGTCGTCGACGCCCTGACCGAGGACGAACACCTCAGGATCGCTGTCGAGCGCCAGCGCAAGGGCCTCGTTCACGGCCTGCACGTACGAGACCACGCGGCCTTCACTCGGATCGGGCTTGTCGTAGACGAGCGAGTTGACGAGGCCTTCATCCCACGGCATCTGTTTCAGTCTGCGTAAACATGTCTATACAGGTCGGCCTCGGTCGGGTTCGGGCTGGCGAGGGCATGCTCGAACGCCCCGGCGATCTCTGACGCGATCTCGGCCTCCATGTGCATGACCGATGCGTCAGTCAGCTGAGCAGTCCGCGCGAGGAACTGCCGGAACAGGAGAAGCGGGTCGACGGCTTCCCACGCGGCGCGTTCGGCGACATCACGGTAGCCCGTCTTGCTGTCGTCGCCGGCGCCGCCATGAGCCCGAAATCGGTAGACGGGCACCTCGATGAAGGTGGGACCACGACCGGCACGCGCATGAGCCACTGCCTTCGACACCGTGTCGCGCACGGCCAGCACATTCACGCCATCGACGCTCAGGGCCGGCATTCTGTGCGACTCCGCCCACGCACGGATATCGCGGGCCGGCTGCCGCGTCGCAAGCGGAGATTGAACCGAGTAGAAGTTGTTTTCGCAGAAGAAAACGATGGGCACCTTCTTCAGCGCGGAGAAGTTCAGGCTCTCGGCCATCACGCCTTCCTCCGTCGTCGCATCGCCGATGAAGACAACGACGACGCGATCTTCGCGCTTCATCTGTATCGCCAACGCCGCTCCGACGGCGATAGGCACGACGCCGCCAACGATCGCCGACGTGCCGGCCATGCCCACGGCCTTGTCGATCAGGTGCATCGAGCCGCCGCGCGAGCCGACGCACCCGTTGATTCGGCAGTGCATCTCGGACAGCATCATCTTCAGATCGCCGCCCTTCGCGAGGTACGCGCCGTGCGTGCGATGGCTCGAGTACACGAGGTCGGACAGCCGCAGCGCAGAGCAGCATCCGACGGCCGCCGCTTCCTGGCCGATCACCAGGTGAATCGGCGTCTTCATCTGGTCCTGGTGATAGCGACGCTCGATCTCCTCTTCGATGAGGCGGATTCGCAGCATCGCTCGATAGAGGCCGACCAGGGCGTCTGGAGCGTGAGCGCCGGCAAAGACGTCGAACCCTTGATCGCCCTGACCCTTATATGGGTAGCGAATGTTAGAGGCCATCAGGTTGATAGAGCACAATACGGCTTCCGGAATTCTCGAACTTGAACGGAACGCTGATAAGGTTGCCAACCGCCGCCCGCACCTGGGCGTGATCTTCGGGCCTGACGAACAGCAGCATGAATCCGCCACCGCCGGCGCCGAGAAGCTTGCCGCCAATCGCGCCCGCGTGAATAGCGGTGTCGAGCAATGCGTCCACGGTCGTATTCGAGACGCGATCCGACAGTGAGCGTTTCAGCGTCCACGCCTGCCGGAGCAGGCGGCCGAACTCGATGATATCGGTCGTGGGTGACGACAGAATCTCGATCGCATGCTCCACCATCTGTTGCATCGTTTGCATCTCGGCGGATCTGCTGTTCAGCGTGCCGGCAAATGACTCGGCCACTTCCGCGGCAGTCCGCGAAATGCCCGTGAACACGAGGAACAGATGGTGCTGCAGCGCCTCGAGCCGGGCGGGCGGAAGCACGATCGGCCGCACGCTGTACGTTCCGTTCTGAGCAATCGTAATGTGATTGAACCCGCCGAACGCCGCCGACACCTGGTCCTGCAACCCCACGCGTTCGCGCAGCACGCACTGTTCCACGTGAATGGCCGAACTGGCGAGAGCGTCCTTCGACACGTGATGGCCCTGCAGCGCGTGCACGGAATTGATTAAACCGACGGTGAACGCCGAGCTCGAACCGAGGCCCGATCGCGCAGGCAAGTCGCCGTCGTGATGAATCTCGAGACCCCGCTCGACTTTCATCCACTCGAGGACGCCGCGAACCGCCGGATGCTGAATTTCACGAATCTCGCTGACGTTCTCGACAAGGGAGTAGACCACGCGGAACTTGTGATCGAAGAACGGCGGCAGCTCGCGCACGCTGAGGTAGCAGTACTTGTCGATCGTCGTCGCCAGGACGGCGCCGCCGTGATGGGCGTACCACTCTGGATAGTCGGTGCCGCCGCCAAAGAAGGAAATGCGGAACGGCGTGCGCGAAATGATCATCTGCTGCCGAAAGAATATCAGGGAATCTGATACAGCACGAAACGGCGGCTGTGCGCGGCAACCGGGAGGTGGAGCGTCCAGTCTGGATATGTCAGCACCTGCGTGACGCCGAAGGCACGCTTGATGTCCTGCCACTTTCCGGGCGGATATGCCTCCCACACCTGGCGATTCGCCTCGGGCGGAATTCTGCCGGCGCCGCGCGCTTCCTCAGGCGGGTTAAGGAGATCGATGCCGTACACCTCTCGGAGAATCCGCGCCATTCCGGGCCCGCCTTCGAGCGAGTAGAGCAGGCCGTCGAGCCCGCCGCCATCGAGGAGCACCGGCCGCCGCGTGCGCAACTGAATCAGATGAAGATCCCCGGCGGTCAGCAGCAGGCCCTGGCCGGCAGCGACTTCGCCGAAGAACACATCGTTTGTCCGGTCGTGAAAAATCTGCGGCGCCGGCGTTGAGAACGCCAGCGTCAGCAGCACGGCTCCGACCAGCAAGGTCACTGATGCCATCCGCACGACCGATGTCGACCTGGTGGTGCTCCAGCCGTGCCATTTCGTCCATCCCGTGCAGGCGACCAGGCCAATCGTCATTGCGGCGACGACGAGCAGGGGACGCACGGGGCTTTGATAAAAGACGCCGTGCCTCTGCAGCCAATCCCAGAGCATGCTGTGATTGCCCAGCACGAGGCCGCAGATGAGCCCAAGCAGGAGGATCTGATTCCAGAAGCTCTGGCGATAGCATCCGAGCAGGGCCAGGACGAGCGCGACAAACGTCATCGCGTTGTAGTTCAGCACCCGTCCGGGCATCAGCACGAGCAGCAAGACCGGGAGCTTCTCCGGCGGCACCCACGAGATGAACACGAGCGCCACGCTCGTGAGCGCGGACACGATCGTGACCCTCAGCAGGAACAGTGAGGGCCGTGGCAGATCCGACCGGAACGCGATCAACCAGATGGACGCCAGGGCGAGGGCGGCGACATTCAGAATGACGCCGGTGCTGTTGAATCCGACGGGCCGGCGATGGCCGTCCCAGAACGTAATGAATGCTGCAATTTCGCGGGTAGAGAATTCGCCTGCAGCCGGAGGCGCGTGGTAGATGAACGCGAGCTGCACGATCAAGCTGGCAGCCGTCACGACGGCGCCGATCGAAAACCAGATCAGCGCGGGCCGGAGATCGATGCGCGATCGAGAAAAATCCCACGCGAACGCGAACACGGCGATCGCGCAGGTCCACGCGCCCAGTGACGGATGAACGGCAGGCGCCAGCCCGAGCAGGAACCCTCCAGAACGGTACCAGCCGGCGCCAATCAGCGAGACGGCGAGGACACAGAACGACAGGCCGAGAATGCCGTAGGTGTTCTCATTGCCCAGGAGAAACACTCCGTATATCGCGCCGTACTCCGCCGAGCGCGTCACGAAAATCAAGACGGCGGCGCCAATCGCCAGGAGGGCATCGCGACTGAACGCGTAGATGAACATCGACAGCGCCTGAAACGTCACCGTCCCGAGCAACCCGCTGATGAGGAGCGACAGTCGAATCTCCGAGACGCCGGCCCAGAGCAGCGGCGCACAGAGTTGATGAAGGATGGTCCAGAGTTTGGTGTGATAAATAAAAAACGGATTGCCGTCCGGGTACTGCACCAGCCCGGCGACCACTTGCGAGGTTTCGACGGCGACCTGCCAATCGGGAAACCCGATCATGCCGATGCGGAATCCGATGATTCCGCTGACGATAAGCACCCATCGCGCGCGCGTCACGCGGCGATTATGAATCGGTTTGCCGTGGTTTGACGCATCCGTTGGTTGCTGGTATGTTCCGCGCGGTGTCCCGATTGACGAGCCCGGCCGCCGGGTTCTGGGTCCTTGCCATCAGCGGTCTGCTGGGATTTCGCGTCGGTCTCGTCGGCTATCCCACGTGGCAGATCGCGGTCGAAACGGCACAGGTCGTCGCCGGCCTCGTGCAGTATCCACCAGACAACCCGTTCTACATCTATCACACCAAGCTGTGGAGCCTGATGATTCAGGCGTGCGCCGTGATGCTGCGCGCCGGCGTGTCGGAGATCACTCTTTCACTGGCGATCAGCGGGCTCCTCGGGATGATCAGCTTCCAGGCCCTGTCGATGATCACGTACGCGATCAGCGGCAGCGCGCTTCTCGCGATCGGTGGAGCCTTTGTGGTGTTTGTGAGCGGCATTGCCGACCATGGGGTGGTGTACCCGATCTTTCTACTGGGCACGCACCACACGTATGGGGTTCTCGGACTGTCGCTGTTCGTGCTGGTGATCGGCCTTGTTGGTGCGGGCTTTCATCGAACGGGAGCTTTCCTGCTCGGAGTCTCGCCGTCGGTGCACCCTTCGGTCGGCATCTGGGTCGGCATCGTCGTGGCGATCGCGTTCGTGTGGGACTTCAAGAGGCTTTACGCAGAATGGCAGCCGGCGGCGAAATACTTCGTTGCGGGTTGCGGGGTCACGCTTCTCAGCCTGTTGATACAACTGACGTTCATCTACCATTCGGCGTCAGCCGATCCGGCGGAAGTGTCCAGAACGTTCGCCACGTTCGTGAGTTTGTGGGACGACCACCGCCGTGCCGCGGCCGCCCTCGCGAACCCTGGTGTGGTCTTCAACCGCCTCGCGTTGGCGATGGGCCTGGTGTGGCTCATCGGTTTTTCGCGCGACCTCACGCCATCGGCCGTGCTCCTGCTGAGGGTGATTGTCGTGAGCTCAGCCATCAGCATGGCGTTTGTCTTCGTCTCCTGGATGCCACCCGAAGAACTACCCATGACCTTGTCGATTCTGATGCCCGCGCGGCTGCTGAACTTCAACGTGATGATTGCCGTGCCGCTTCTGCTCGGCCTGCTGGGCCTCTACCGCCACAAGCTCTCCGCGCAGGTCCTGACGTTCGTACTAATGGCCGGTCTCGTGCTTTCGCCGCGCAGCATGTACTGGCCCTGGGTCGTTGAGCGTCGTTGGGAAAAGGAGCTCATGTTTCACTGGTGGACGGTTCCGCTCGACCCGATGATTGTTATCGAGATCGCCAGCCTCGGCCTTGTGTGCGTCGCGCTCGCAGGCTTGAACCCGAAGGTCTCGCCCAGGGCGGGCCGGGCGGGGCGCATCGCGAGCGTTGCCGTGAACCTGTCGACGGCGTGCGTCGTGTTGCTTGCGTTTGTTCTGACCTGGCGTGTCGCCGGATCGCGCGAGGGCCTTCGCGATCGAACCAACGATGCATTCTTCAGAGAGGCGGCAGGGGACCACCGCGGGCTTACGGTGACAGCGGGAACGTTCCAGTTAATCCAGCTCTACACCCGGCGGCCTGTGCTGATCGATTCCGGCGCGCTCGACACGATGGTGTACGCGCCGCAGAGCGGGCCGGCCATGGTCCGGATCCTTCGCGACGTGTACGGGATCGATTTTTTCAATCCGCCGCCGTCGGTTCGTAGTGCGTCCGCTGTGCCGCACGAGATCAGCAGGGAACACTGGGCGCAGATGTCGGCCGAGGAGTGGCAGGAAATCCGAAAAACCTATAACGTGACGCAGATTCTCGCCCGCTCCGACTACGATCTGAAGCTGCCGATCGCTGCTCAGACCGAGCATCTTCGGCTTTACCGTATTCCTTAGGAGGTCGCGTGAGACTACTTTCCCTGTTGCTCTTGACGCTCGGTGTGGCCACGCCAGCCCTTGCCCAATCCAAGCCCGACATCGTCTATTGGCCGGCGTCGACCCTGAGCGGCTATTCCGCCACATTGAAGGGCCGTCAGACGACCAACAAGGCGATGAGCGCGTCGGAGATCCTCTCAGATCTCGGGAACCACAAGTTCGAGATCCTGCGGCGCGATGGGAGCGGCGCAGGTGAGCTTCATCAGAACTGGACGGACGTCTTCATCGTCCAGGGTGGAGAGGCGACGATCCTCTATGGGGGTACCATTGAGGAGGCGAAGGACACCGGCAACGGCGAGATTCGGGGACCTAGGCACCTGGGTGGCAAGTCGCAGAAAGTCATGGCCGGCGACGTGCTGGTGATGCCGCCAGGCGTCGCCCATCAAACCATCGTCGAGCCTGGAAAGTTGTTTTTCGTGCTCATCGTGAAGGTCGAGCGGAAGTAAGTCTTAACGGAGAGATGGCCGAGCGGTTTAAGGCGGTGGTCTTGAAAACCACTGAACCGGGAACGGTTCCGGGGGTTCGAATCCCTCTCTCTCCGCCAAACCTAAGGACGTGAAAACTATTGACGGGCCGCGCTCGCAATGGACGCGACCGCGGCCCGTAAGTAGCGGATGGTTCTAGCGGGCGAAACGGCGCCTGACCGTCAGAGCGAGACCCGTCGCGATTGACAGGACGCCCAGGAGCCCGACGAGTGGCCACGAGCTGGCCGTCTTGGGGAGCGTCGCGGGCCCAGAAGAGGCACCCGACGTCTGCGATTGTGCCTGCGGAGCTGCTGCCGCGGAGGATCCACCACCTGCCGATCGGGCTGGCGCTGCCGCTGCCGAGGATGATGCGCCGCCGCCTGCCGCGCCCCCGCCCCCGCCCGCCGCTTTGGTCGCGGCCAGGGTCGCCTGGACTTCCTTTTCAGTCAGAACCCTCGGCGGCATCGACGTGATGATGGTGGCCGACAACTGATCGCCTTGACGGAAATCCGAAATCGTCGCGGGCGCGCCATTACGCATGATCTTCACGCCGCGCTTGTCCACGTCCCCCTGCGTGAACGCCTTCACGCCTTCAGGCGTCCTGACGATGATGGAAGAACCGGTCGTCTGCATGACGGTACCGCTCTTCACTTCCGTGACGGTGACTGGCGTGACGGTCGTTCGCGTCGTGATGACGGCTGTGCCTTTCATGCCCGCCCTGAGCTCGCGCACGGACAGCTGCTGTCCGTTGACAGTGAAGCGGAAGTCATCCGGGACCGTCAGCTCCCGCGTGCCTTCCGGCAGCCTCACGACCAGCTGGTTGCCGTATACCCCAATGACTTCGAAGGCCTTGCTTTCCGTCGAGCTTGTCGTCGTCTGCGCCTGCGACGCGACGGCCGTCGAACACACGAGTGCTACGGCCAGAACTACGCTACACATTGCACGTGTCATAAAACTCTCTCCGTTTCTGTTCCGAATGAACTACGCAACCAACTGCCAAAAGTGAGAAGGGCCACCGGTCTGTCGGTCACCCGTATGGCGCGGACGATGAACCGCTGAGGGGCGGACCCGACGAAGTAGAAGGGATAGCAGGTGACCAGGGTCAGCGCCCGTGTGGGCGTCGGAGCGAGCACAGACACCTCATCCGGACCCACTACCCACGTTTGCTCGACGCGATAGACCTCGTCTCCCCGGAGCGTGTCGAGCTCGATCGCGTCACCTGGCGCGATGTCCTTGAGTCCCCGGAAGAAGCCATCCCGGTGCCCGGCGATGCCCGAGTTTCCGTCGGTTCCGGGTTGCGCCGTGCCGTCGATATGACCAACGGCGCGGTCAAGTGTGCGCTCATCGGTGCCCGGGAGTACTGCAACCTCGAGTCGAATCTTCGGGATTCGGAGCACCCCGAGCGGAGCGGGGGCCGGTTCGCTCAGCGCCGCACGCCATGCGCTGAGGCGATGTGCAGACCAGAGCGACTGGTCCGGCACGTCCGGATGCAGCGCGACGCCCCTTGTCGTGTCAGCACGCGGCGTATCAGCCTGCGGCGCGGCGGCCTTCAGTACTGAGAAGCGCTCCAGATCGGCCTGCACCGAGGTGGTGACCCAGATGTGGAACGCGCCCCACGCGACCAGACAGGCAACGCCGAATGCCCAGATCGTTCTCTCGGCGATCAGTAGAAGCCTTTGACGGGGTCCTTCCATGGTTGGCGGCGCGGCCGTTGCAGATCATATGCCAGAAGCGGAGCCAGGGAACGGTCAGATTCATTAATGATTTCGCGAAGTGCCACAGAATTGCCGGTAACAGCCTCCGACCTAACGACATACTGTTAGGAGGCTGTGAGGTAACATTTGGAGGTAAAGATGAAGACGGCGGCGACACTCGAACTGCAGCGACCGGACCTTATTCTCGAGCGCGCCATTGTCGGCGGCGAGCGCACGGGCGCAGCCGACGGGCGCACATTCGAGGTTACCAATCCCGCTGATGGAGCAGTGCTCGCCACCGTGCCGGACTGCGGTGCGGTCGACGCGGCGCGCGCTGTCGACGCTGCCGACCGCGCGTTTGCGCTCTGGCGGACGACCACGGCCAAAGAGCGTGCAAACGTTCTGAAAGCGTGGTTCGCAAAGCTCCTGGAGAACAAGGAAGACCTCGCGCGGCTCGTCTCGCTCGAGCAGGGCAAACCTCTCGCGGAAAGCCGCAACGAGGTGATGTACGGCTCGGGCTTCGTCGAGTGGTTTGCCGAGGAGGGCAAGCGCGCGTATGGCGAGATCATCCCCGAGACCGTCCGCGGCCGAAAGCTGCTTCTCCTGAAGGAGCCGGTCGGCATCGTCGCTGCGATTACACCGTGGAATTTCCCGTTCGCGATGCTCGCGCGCAAACTGGCGCCGGCGCTCGCAGCCGGTTGCGCCGTTGTCTCGAAGCCGGCCGAGGACACGCCACTCTCGGCGTTGGCGCTTGCGCTGCTGGCCGAAGAGGCCGGTGTACCCGCCGGGTTGATCAACATCCTTCCGGCATCACGCGCCCGAACACCTGAGGTCGTGGGCGTCTGGTTGAAGGACGATCGCGTGCGGAAGATCACCTTCACGGGATCGACCGTCGTCGGCAAGCACCTGATGCGCGAAGCGGCCGGCACACTCAAGCGCGTGTCGCTCGAGCTCGGCGGCAACGCGCCGTTTATCGTTTTTGATGACGCCGATTTGGACCGGGCCGTCGAAGGGCTGATGGCATCGAAGTTCCGCAACGCCGGACAGACGTGCGTATCGGCGAACAGGATTCTCGTGCAGGAGGGCGTGTTCGATGCCTTTGGTCAGAAACTTGCGGAAGCCGTGAAGACCTTGAAGATCGGTGCGGCGTGGGAAGAGGGCGCCAACCAAGGACCGTTGATTAACGATCGTGCGGTTGCGAAAGCGGAACAGCATCTGGCCGATGCGGTGTCGAAAGGTGCGCGGGTGTTGGCGGGAGGGTCGCGTCATTCGCGGGGCGGCACATTTTTCCAGCCGACGGTCGTGGCTGGCGCGACAGTCGACATGCAATGTGCGAACGAAGAGACCTTTGGACCGATCGCTCCGTTGTTCCGGTTCAAGGACGAAGAGGATGCGATCCGCCTCGCGAATGCCACGCAGTTCGGGTTGATCGCGTACTTCTACGCTCGAGATCTCGGGCGAGTCTGGCGCGTGGCGCAGGCGCTGGAGTGCGGGATGGTCGGCGTCAACGAGGGGCTGATTTCCACGGAGGTCGCGCCGTTCGGTGGCACGAAGGAATCGGGGTTCGGGTCGGAGGGCGGCCGCCAGGGCCTCGACGAGTACTTGAACCTCAAGTATGTCGCGATGGGAGGCCTCGGGTAGTTCGAAGTTAGTACCGTGAGCTCCTCAAGTTGTCGTTCAGTTGCACCGATTTCACAATGCGAGTGAACACCGGCTGATAGGTTCCGAACTCATCGGACGGCGCCACGCCGATCGCATAAAACAGACTGCCGTTGCTCATCTGCGTCGTATACACGACCACCCGTTCGGGCCGGCCGGTTGCGTCCGATACGTTGCTCAGCGTCATCGTCAGCGCTTTGTGGCCGTCGATTGACGTCGAGCTGTAACCACCGCTCCGCTTCATCTGTGGATTGCTCTGCGCCAGTCCATTCAGCAACGCGTCGGTCGCCGTACGAAGATCCTGAGAATCGTTCCGGTTGACCCCGAATTCCATGCCGTGCGTGAAGACGCTCTGGCCTCGATAGTTTCCGTAGCCGCCCTCTGGAGCAAACGTCACGCCGCTATTACCCGCCAGCTCGCGCCAATTCGTAGGCACGCTCACTCGGAACAGATTCCCTTGTTCGAACGGCCGAGACTCCGCCGAGGGTGGGCTGACGGTGCCGACCTGGCCACTGGACGGACTCTGTCCGCCCTGGCTGCTGCCGCGCCCCTTGCCGCTCTTTTTCATGGCCTCTTCGGTGGTGGGCGCCTGCGGCATCTGACGGAGTCGAGCCTTCACGGCATCGAACGCACGGCTTTGGCGTATCGGATTGCTGACGTGAAGCGCCTGCGCTTCCTGCTCGATGTACTTGGAGCGGTTCGCCGGGTTGGGGTGATCGCTCAGAAACTCCGGTCCACCTCCGCCCCCGGTTTTTTCGATCGTCTTGAACATGTTCGCCATATCGCGTGCGTCGTAGTTCGCCCGCGCCATGATCTGCGCGCCAAGAATGTCTGCCTGCTTTTCGTACTCGCGGCCGAACCGGAGGAACGCAGTGCCGAACCCGAACTGGCTGCCCATCGAGACGACTTGACCGAGGCCGCCGCCGATGATCGCACCGAGAATCTGGCCAGCCATCGATCCCACTTCGTACTTGGTCGCTTTGCTCGCTTGCGCCGTGCCGTGACGAAGGGCCACGTGACTCACTTCGTGCGCGATCACGCCGACGACTTCTCCTTCGGTACCGGCCGCCTCGATCATGCCGCGATTCACGTACATCGGTCCGCCCGGAAGCGCGAAGGCGTTGATGTCGCGCACATTCACGACCTTGAATGAATAGCGAAACTCGGGGTGTCGGTACTCGGGCGGAATCGCTTCGATGATTCGGTCGCCGAGAGTGCCGATGTAGGTTTCAACCTGACTGTCGCGCAAGAGCGGCATCTGCTCTTCGACCTGCTGTGCCGCCTCGCGGCCAAGTTTCAGGTCTTCCTGCGGCGAATACTTATTGTCGGGCGCGACGATCTTGGTTTGACCGATCGCCAGAGAGGCGATGGAGAAGAGCGCGATCAGGATTGTCCCGGCGCGCATCGATGGGTCTCTGTTGATTCGTCGCAGCATGTAATATTTTCCTTTCCGAATCCGGGCTATCCCATCGGGTCGTTCGGAAGCAGGGTACGTGCCAATCGTCAACTGTTCTAATTGTCGGCAGATTTCATCGCCGCCGTGCGTTCATGTCTTCCCGCCGTCCACCCCGAACGACAGATGAGCCAAACGGTGAGTCTTGAGCGTAGTCGAGTCGAACGGGACGCACTATCCGGAAACGCACATGGATTAGCCGGCAGAAGTGAGGGTCGTTGACATTAGACCTACCGGTCGGTATAGTAATTACCTGATGATACCGGCAGGGAACCTCGCCAAGACCCCAAGCGTCACACATCCGACATCCGCAGAGCGGATCCTGAGCACCGCGCTCGACCTCTTTGCCGTCAAAGGCTACGACGCCACGTCGGTACGTGAGATCTGTGAAGCCGCAGACATCACCAAGCCCACTCTCTATCACTTCTACGGAAGCAAGGACGGAGTGCTGCGGGCGCTGGTCAACAGCGGGTTCGATCGATTTCGCCGCCTCGTGGACTCTGCGCTCGAGACGCCGGGGACGTTCCGGGACAAAGCCAAACTGGTGGCGCGCGGCCTTTTCACGAGCGCCACGGAACAGCCGCGCTACTGGCGTTTCATGCACTCCATCGTCTGGGCGCCATCTGGTACGTCTCCGAAGACCGCAGACTGCCAGGCGTTTTATGAAGGCGTCGTCGGGGCTCTCGAGGCGGCGGCCCTCGACGCGGTGAAGCGCGGAGAAATCTCGCCGGGCCCGATGAATATTCGGATGCTGATCCTGATGGGCGCAATCGGCGAAGCGGCGACAGGCTACGTCATTTCCGGCCGGCCGGTACTTACACCGCAACTGGCCGACGGACTAATCGACGCGATTCTTGATGGTTGGAGTTCATGAGAGTTACCAGCATATTCATTTTCATTCTCTGGTTTGTGACGGGCGCCGCCGAGGCGCAGCAACTGTCGCGCGCCGAAGCCGTGGCGGAAGCACTTGCGGCCAATCCGCAGGTGAAGCTGAGCCTGGAGCAGGTGGCGTACCTCGAGGGCAACATCACAGAAGCGAAGGCCGACGCGCTGCCTGATTTGTCGTGGAGAACGATTGCTCTGCGAGCCCGCGACCCAAGTCTGTTGAACAGCCCGAATTTCGACGAGTTTCCTCCCGAGTTCCGCGAGGCACTCGAGCCGAGGCCCGCGAACGCGTTTTCGACTGCGGCTGTCGTGAAGCAGACGATTTACAGCTTCAAGCTCGGCAAAGCGCTCGAGGCAGCCAAACTTGCGCGGACGGCGGGACAAGAGGATGTGCAGCGAGCCAGGCAGAGGACGGCGCTCGATGCCGTGCGCGCCTACAACCAGCTCCTTTTCACTATGGAGCAACTGCGCGTCATCCGCGCCAACGTTGACTCGAAGCAGAGCCATCTCGACGACGCACGCAATCGGCGTGCGGCGGGTGCAGCCACCGAGCTTGAGGTGCTGCGCAGCGAGGTCGATTTGGAGAACCAGCGGGCAGAGCAGTTCCGCGCGGAGAGCGAGGTCGCCTCTGCGCGAGCCACGTTGAATACTGTGATTGTGCGGCCGACGAACACGCCGATTGAGCCGACCGACACGCTGGCCGTCGTTCCGTTTTCCGCAGAGTTCGAGAACGCGGTAAAGGAAGCGCTGTTGGCGCGACCCGAACTGAGAACGCTCCGCCTGCAGGAGGAGATTCAGGACAAGCTCGTCGACGTGGCGGCGGCCGAGGCAAAGCCGACGTTCGATTTCGACGCATCGCTTGGCTTCGCGGTGCGCCGGCCGCGGAATTTTCTTAAGTGGAACTACTCGAGCTGGTCGGCCGCTTTCACAGCGAAGGTGCCGCTCTTTGACGGATATCGAACGGCTGGCAAGGTTGCCAAGGCGAAAGCGCAAAAGAATACAGCAACGCAGCAGATTGCTGCGCTCGAGAATCAGGTCCGCCTCGAGGTGCAGTCGGCCTGGGATGCCCTTGCCCTCGCGGAACGCACAACCAAAGCAGCCGACCTGAACGTGACGCAGGCGCGCCGCGCCGCGGATATGACGGAAGCGAACTACCGTCTCGGCGCAGCGACGCAGCTCGAAGTGGTTGACGCGTTGCAGGTGCTGCGGCAGGCAGAGAACATTCGGAATCAATCGTTGTATCTGCACGCGAACGGACAAGCTGCGTTGAGGTATGTGATGGGAAGGGATCCTCTAAAATGAAGACCAGAGCTCGCACTTATTTATTGATAGTGGTGTTGGCGGCAGGCGTTGGCGCCGCAGGATGCGGCGGGCAGGGCGCCGAGGCAGAGTCGAGCGCCGCCAAGGCGGTTCGCACGGTTCCGGTTCGCACGGCGACCGTGGAAACACGCGACCTGACCGAAACATTGACGCTGACCGGCACGCTGGACCCGCGCGCCGAAGTAACCGTTGTGCCGGAGATTTCCGCCCGCCTCGAGCGCACGCTGAAGAACGAAGGCGATCGCGTGACGCTCGGTCAGCTCGTGGCCGTTCTCGACGACGGCGATTTCAAGCTCGCACGCGATCGGGCGAAGGCGATGCTCGACGTCGCCGAGGCGAATCGCGCTCACACGAAAGCCGAGAAAGACCGGGCCGACAGCCTGCTGAAGACCGGGGGCATCACCGACAAAGATCATCTCGCTGCGCAGGTTGCCGTGCAGGTTGCCGAAGCATCGGCGGCTCAGGCGCGTACCGAGCTTGCGATTGCAGAACGCCAGCTAAGCCGAGCGCAAATTACCGCACCGATCAGCGGACGCATATCGAAGCGGATGGCCGACGCGGGCACCATGGTGTCTGCCGGCACGCCGCTCTATTCGATCGTGGACGACTCGGTCTTCGAGCTGCGCTCGTCGGTGGCGTCTGGCGATTTCGCCAAGGTGAAGATCGGCGAGAAAGTGACCGTAACGCTCGATGCGCTTCCCGGCTACACCGCGGAAGGCGAAGTGAACCGCATCGCGCCTCAGGTGGATGCGCGCAGCCGCTCGTTCGAAATCATCATCCGTGTGCCGGGGCGGCCGCAGCTCGTCTCGGGCCTTTTCGCGCGCGCAGAAGTGAAAGTCCGCGACGTTCCCGGGAGCCTGGTCGTGCCACCAGCCGCGCTGGTCCGTGACGGCGCCGATCCGACGCGCGCACAGACGTTCGTCATCGTCGGAGGCAAGGCGGAACGCCGCGACGTGACGGTGGGTTTTGAAGTACCGGATGCCGTGCAGGTAACCGCCGGATTGAAGGCGGGAGAAACCGTCGTCGTCGATCCGCCGAGCGCGCTCGGTCCGGGGACGCAGGTGCAAGTGGAAACCAAATCGGGGACATAAGCCATGTTTTTGAGCGATCTCTCCATCAAGCAGCCCGTTCTCGCCACGATGATGATGGCGGCGCTTGCTGTGCTTGGCCTCACGTCGTATCAGGCGCTGAAGGTTGACCTCTTTCCGGATGTCGAGTTCCCCGTCGTCACGGTGACGACGCGGTACGAAGGGGCCTCGCCCGAGACCGTCGAACGCGACGTGTCGAAGAGGATTGAAGAGGCGGTGAACACCGTCGAAGGCGTTCGCCACATCGAGTCGACGTCTCAGGAAGGCCTATCCACCATCGTCGTCAACTTCAACATCGGTGTGCCGACGCTCAACGCGTCGCAGGACATCCGGGGCAAGGTGGCGGCCATTCGCGGCGAGCTGCCGCGCGAGATCGACGAGCCCATCATCCTGCGCATCGACCCCGCCGCGATGCCGATCGTGTCGGTGGCCATCGACGCGCCGGCGCTGACGCCGCGTGCGGTGTCTGATATCGCCGACAAGATCATCAAGCGACGACTGGAGAATGTCCCGGGCGTTGGGGCGGTGAACCTGGTCGGCGAAGCCAAGCGCGAAGTGCAGGTCGTGGTCGATCGCACGCGTCTCGAATCCTACAACCTCTCGCTCGCGCAGGTCGTCGATGCACTGCGCACTCAGAATGTCGATGCGCCCGTCGGCACCGCCGACCGTGGCGCGACCGAAGCGATGGTGCGGGTCGCGGCACGTGGAACGTCGGCCGCGCAGATCGCCGAGATTCCGCTCAAGCGCGTGGGCGAGCGCACGCTGCTCGTCCGCGACGTGGCGCAGGTGATCGACGGGATCGAAGAGCCGCGCAGCCTGGCGTATGTCGACAGCAAGCCGGCTATTGCGCTCGACGTGCAGAAGCAGGCGGGCGCCAACACTGTTGGCGTGGCCGACGGGGTGCGTATCGCCGTCGAGCGGATGGCGCCCGAGCTTCCGCCCGGCGTCACACTGCAGATGGTTCGAGACGACTCGACGTTCATCCGCGAGTCGATTGAAGACGTGCAGGTCACCCTGGTGCTCGGCGGCCTGCTGACCGTCTTCATCGTCTTTCTCTTTCTGAACTCATGGCGATCGACTGTCATCACCGGGCTGACGCTGCCTATCTCGGTGGTCGCGGCGTTTATCGCCATGCGGTTCTTCGGGTTCACGTTGAACGTGCTGACGTTGATGGGGCTGTCGCTTGCGATCGGCATGCTGATCGACGATGCGATTGTGGTTCGCGAGAACATCGTGCGCCACATGCAGAGGGGGAAGGATCACCTGACGGCTGCGCGTGAGGGCACGGCTGAAATCGGGCTCGCCGTGATGGCGACCACCTTCACCATCATCGCCGTGTTCATCCCTGTCGCGTTCATGGGCGGCATGGTGGGCCAGTTTTTCTATCAGTTCGGCATCACCGTCGCGGCGGCCGTGCTCGTGTCGCTGTTCGTCAGCTTTACGCTCGACCCGATGCTCTCGTCGCGCTGGTACGACCCGGATGTGGAAGAAGGCCGCCGGCGTGGCTTCGTCGGCCGGGTCCTCCAGAGGTTCAACAACTGGTTCGACGGCCTGCACGGTTCCTACGAGCGCACGCTCGACTGGTCGCTGCGTCATCGATGGGTCGTCGTGCTCGTCGCGGTTGTCGCGTTCGTCAGCGCCTTCCCGATTCTCGGCGTGCTCGGCGGCGACTTCATGCCGGACTTCAACCGTGGCGAGTACCAAATCGCGTTCAAGGCGACGCCCGGTGCCACGCTGCGGGAAACGGGTGATCGCGCGCAGCAGATGGTCGCGAAGCTGCGCGAGCTGTCCGATGTGGAATACACCTACACGACGATCGGCGAAGCAGGCTCGCAATACCGTCCCGTAACCGAGGGCACGACATACGTGAAGCTGAAGCCCCATCTTGGCGGCACGTTCAGCGCGGTGCTGCGCGAAGCGCGCAACAAGGTCGAACAGGTGCCCGGCCTCACGTTCGGCTTGACCGAGGCCGGCGCGTTTGGGCAGAAGCCGATTCAGATTAGCGTGCGTGGGCCCGAGATCGACGAGCTCGACACGATCTCGCAGAGGCTCGTTGGCGAAATGCGGAAGATTCCAGGCATCGCCGACATCGAGAACAGCCTAGAGAAATCGAAACCCGAGCTCAAGGTCGAGGTCGATCGGCAGCGCGCGAGCGATCTCGGGATTCCTGTGTCTGTGATCGCCATGACCATGCAGGCTGGCGTTGTAGGCCAGGTGGCGACCACGATTCAGGATTCGGTGGGTGACAACCACGACGTGCGCGTGCGGCTGCGTGGCGATCAGCGCCGCTATTCGCAGGACCTGCTGAAGCTGTCGGTCCCGACCGACAAGGACGACGATAACAAGGACAAGATCCTGAAGCCGCTCAGCGAGGTGGCGAAGGTGCTTCCGGGCACAGGGCCTTCATCGATTCGCCGGCGTGATCTTGTGCGCGAGGTGCGCATCTCGGCGAACACAGACGGACGGCCGCTGCAGGAGGTGTCGAACGACATCGACGCGGCGGGCAAGACGTTCAATCTGCCGCCGGGCTACGACATCGTCGCCGGAGGCGATACTGAAGAGCTTGTGAGGATGTTCAGCGACATGTTCCAGGCGTTGTTCCTGGCCGTCGTGTTCATCTATCTCATTCTGGCATCGCAGTTCGGATCGTTCACGCATCCACTGGCGATCATGCTGTCGCTGCCGCTGTCGCTGTTTGGTGTCGCCGTGATTCTGTTCTTCACCCACGACACGCTGAACATCATGAGCATGATCGGGCTGATCATGCTGATGGGTCTCGTGACGAAGAACGCGATTCTTCTCGTGGACTTCACCAACCAGGCACGCCGCGAAGGGACGCCGCGGCACAAGGCGCTGATTCAGGCGGGCACCACGCGTCTGCGGCCGATCGTGATGACGACGCTCGCGATGATTTTCGGCATGCTGCCGCTGGCGTTTGCGATTGGCGCAGGCGCCGAGATGCGCGCACCCATGGCTCGCGCGGTCATCGGGGGGCTGATTACCTCGACCTTGCTGTCGCTGCTGGTCGTGCCCGTGGTCTACACGTTCCTCGACGACTTCAAGCCGTCGGCCATTCTGGCCTGGATCACGCGCCGGAAGCCGGCACCGCAGCACGCCCACGGCGCTCTGCCAGCGACGGAGTGACATTGAAGATTGGAACATTGGAGCATTGGAACATTGCAATTGTTCCAATGTTCCAATCTTCAATCTTCAATGCTAAGCTACGCCCTTCCTAACCTATGGCGTCCGCGCGGTTCAGCGTTTGGAGGCTTTCATGAAAACTCTCAAGACAGTCTGGTTGTGCGTCGCAGTCGTGTGTGCGTTCGTCGTCGCCGGGACCCAGGCACAGGCACCCAAGCCGAAACGGATCAATCGGGCGATCGAACTGTTGGAAGCGGGCCAGCCCATCTATTACACCGGCTCGCACTCCGGCACCGCAGGTACGTTTGAGCAGGGCAAAGCTGATGCGTCGACGTACGCCGACTACCTCAGCTACGACATGGAGCACGCGCCGTTCGACGTGCGCGGCCTCTCAGAGTACATGAAGGGGTTGGCAGCGGCGGGCACAACGCGAAGCGGACATCGCACTCCGGCGGTCATCGTGAACGTGCCGGTGAATGGTGTCGACGAGATGACCGTCCGGGCCAATGCGTGGATGTTCCATCAGGTGCTCGCCACCGGGGTGCACGGCATTCTGCTGTGCCATGCGGACACGCCCGGCGCGGTTCGCGCCTTCATCGAGGCCGTCCGGCTTCCCATGCACAAGCAGGGTACCGACAAGGATCTACCCGAAGGCCGCCGCGGCGCGCACGGGTCGCCAACCGCCGCCGCCATCTGGGGCATCACCGCCGACGAGTACAACATGAAGGCCGATGCGTGGCCGTTGAACCCGAACGGCGAACTGATGTTCGGGCTGAAGCTCGAAGACAAGTACGCGGTCGTGAACGCCGAACAAAGCTTGAAAGTACCGGGCATCGCATTT
>JAMQPK010000085.1 GCA_023717525.1 Vicinamibacterales bacterium
GAGCGCGAGCAAAGCAAATGTGAAGCGCCGGGTCAGCACGCGCAGGTCTTTTCCGGCCGGGTTGCGCTGCACTGCCTCAAGGAGCTTTTCGCGGTCGCCGAACAGCACGTTCGACCGGCGCTTGAGCACGGCGGCGATGCCAGCATCGTAGTGTGTCACCGGCTCGACGTTCGCCTTGAGGTGCAGCTCCGCGATGTGCTCCTTGAGCGCTTCCATCGTGTCGGAGCCGACCAGCGCCGAGTACGTCCGATGCGCGAGCGTCGGCGGCGGCGTCCCGCGCCACAGCGGCGCATACGGCTTTGGTCGCTCTTCCAGTGCATCCTGCAACGCGGCATCGGCATCGGCGCGCACGAGCGCCGAGACGCCGCCGGGGAAGACCGGTATCGAGAACGACGCACGCGCCCGATTCGCCAGGGTGATCTCGTCGGCGCCGCAGATGAGGTCGACGCGACGATCTGCGAGGTCCATGAAGCCGCTCGAAACCGGTACCCACTTGACGGCAAGCGACGGTCGCGCGAGCGTCCGCTTCAGCGCGTCCGCGACGCGATTGCAGAGCGCGACCGAATACCCCTCGGGTTGTCCCGATGCAGCGCGATGCGACATCGGCGCCGCATCAGCGCGATAGCCGAGTGTGATCCGGTCGGCATCCATGATGCGGTCGAGCGTGCTCGTCGGGCGTGACGCTTGCGCCATCTTCGCCTCGGCATCGCCGGCAGCCACTGGCGCAGCGTCCGCGGCCGCGAGCGCCGACGCGACTACGGCGAGTGCTGTCAGCGCGCAGGCGGCCGCGATCGGACTCGCAAGCAACGTCGAGCGACGAGCAAATGGTGTGGTCTTCGCCATGTTCAATCTCCTTTGCCTGCTTGCGCGAACGCAGCGGCTTGCGCCGTGGCGCGGCGCGTCGCCACGAACTTCGGGGCTACGAATAGCCAGATCAGCCAGCCGAGTCCCATCACGAGCATGCCGCCAATGACTGCCTGGCCACCAGACGCATACAGCGCGTACACGCTGTACACGATGCCGACCACGCTGATCGCGATCGTGCGCGTGTAAGCACCGCCGACGACGCCGGCGCTTTGCAGAATTACGGTCAGCGCGGTCAGCGCGAGAATGTACGGGATCACGTTGGTCACGACGGAGAGATTGACGAGCGCCGAGAACTGCGACGATAGATCAGGCGAGATCGTCATCAGGGCGAGCAGCGTTTGCACGACGCCCATGATGACCATGCCCGCAATGGGCGCGCCGTTCGCCGTCACCTTGGCGAAGATGCGCGGGAACATGCCGGTGTCTGCCGCGTCCTTCGCGACGGACCCAAGCGTGAACTGCCAGCCGAGCAGCGAGCCCACGCACGCCAAGACTGCAAGCCCCATGACGATCGAGCCGACCGCCGGATTGAACATCTGCGCGAACGCCATTCCGAACGAGCCGGTCGAGGCCTGCAGCTCGGCGTTGGGTACGACCCCCTGGATCGCCGTCGTAGACAGCACGTAGATCACGCCGGCACCGAGCGTTCCGAACAGACACGCGATAGGCACGTCGCGCTTCGGATTCTCGACGGCGGATGCGTTCTGCGATGCGGACTCGAGTCCGAGGAACGCCCAGAGCGTGAGCGAGATGCTCGAACCCATGCCCTGCACGATGCTGAGGCCGTTCGGATTCCATGCCTCGGCGAAGGTCGTGCCCTTGAACCAGAACCAGCCAAAGATCGCCATGAAGCCGACCGGCAGGATCACGCCCCACACCGTGACCGAGCTGATGCGCCCGGTGATCTTCGGCCCGCCGAAGTTTGCGATGGCGGTGAGCCACAGGAGGCCGATGACGCCGAAGCAGGTCGCAAGGGGCGTGGCCGTCAGCGACGGAAAGAAGCCGGCGAGATACCCAAGCGCGGAGACTGCGACGGCGACGTTTGCGATCGCGAGGGACACGAAGTACAGGAAGAATGTCTGAAAGTAGCCATCCTTGCCGTAAGCGTCTTCGGCGTATGCCGCAAGCCCCCCAGGGCGATGGTTGTAAATGCCCGCCTGTGCGAAGCCGTAGGCCATCGCCATCGAGCCGAGCGCCGTCACGATCCACGACAACAGCGAGATCGCGCCGACCTTTGCCATGTTCGTCGGCAGCATGATGATGCCGGAGCCCATCATGTTGACCGCCACGATGAACGTGAGCTGCACGACGTTCATCTTTTTTTGCTGGACTGCCATACCTGCCTCCTCACGAACTCGTTGAAGCGCCTTCCGCGCACTCGTCATGTTTTGTCATCCGCTCGCTGCTGATGGTAGTGCTCGGCCGCACGCCGAGTCGTCACCGAGGCGTCAGCGTTCAGTCGAACTTCGGTAAGCGTCGCGACGACCTGGTCAGCCCGCTGGTGGCGCTCCGCGTGCGCCTGGCGCTGATACACGAAGGCGAGCATCATCATGCCGAAGCCCGTGATGAGCCCACCGATCAGAATCGCGCCCGGCGATGCGCCCTCCGACAGGTCCGAAGGCAGGTTGAAGACACCGCCGCCGATCATGGATCCCACGACCAGTGCGATCAGCGGCAGGAGTTTCAGCTCAATAAGCGTAGGTGACATACACCATTCCATACTTGAGGGACTTGTTCGTACCGAGGCCCTGCTCGACTGCGTCGCCCGGCTCTGCGTAGGCAACAACAAAGCTCGCCGTGATGTTCGAATTGATCTTCCAGTCGACATAGGCGTCGAGCTCGAAGGCGACGTCGTCCGACGTGACGCCTGGCGCAAATGTCTCCGGATGATCCAGGCGGAAGTCGTAGGCGATGAGACCACCGCTCACGGACTCGCGCGGG
>JAMQPK010000109.1 GCA_023717525.1 Vicinamibacterales bacterium
GCAGCGGCGCGCCCGCGAATCCCTCCTCAGCCGCGGCGTAAAGCGTCCGCAGATTCTCGCGGACCACTCGGTGCAACGTGCCCTCCTCGGGCCGGCGTCGCTCGTAGGTTGGTGGCTTCCCCCCCGGCCAGATCGAAGCCGGCGGGCTGGCGAGCGGGATCGCAAGACTGGCGGACACCAGTTACGGGTTTCGACCAACCCGGCGCCATAGTTTCCGGCCGTCCGGCTACCGGACACGCCGTCACGCCGGAATCAGCGGCGCGCCGATCGCGGCCGACGGCGGTGACGGCACGATCAGCGATCTCCAATTGCTGTGCGACGGTGATCACGAATCCGCGCCAGGTGACGACGCCGTACACCGCGGACGAAGCGCTGGAGGAGATCACGAATTTTCTCGCGTTGCCGGGTATGACGCTCTTGCCCGTGCCGGTCGACATCGTCGAGCGATGGATGGCGCTCGTAAAGGCGACGCCTGTGACCGGTCCCGATGTCTTGATTTTCAGATCGCTGCCACGATGCTCGGAAACGGCGTCAGCCGTATCTACACGTACAATCGCCGCGACTTCGAGAAGGTGTCCGGGATCGAAGTCCTGACCCCCTGAAGCATGGAAGTACCGCCCGGGAACCTCCAAGCATGGAGGCCCCCGAGACACGCTGTCTTCAGGCTGCGGCGCATACACGGGTAAGCCCGGTCACGATCGTCACGGCACGGTTCCGCCCGGCGCGTGCGAGCCGTTCGGTCTGCCCTGGCCGTTCGGCGGAGGCCCCTCCAGCGTGGAGTACCAGTTCAGCGCGATGGCCACGCGAACACCTACGACGTGCGTCGTGCTACGACGATTGTCGTAGCGCGACCGCGTTGAATTCGATTGACAGTGGATCGCCGGACTGCCGAAATCGCCGACATGTCACCGACAAACATCCCTGGCCGAGTGATCGCGACTGCGCTGAGCGCCCTGTTCGTCACGATGATGTCTCTGGCGGCTCGGGCCGACGACGAGGTGAGCTCGTCGAAGACGACGCCCCTGTCAGCGACCAGCGCCGAGTCGGGAGCCTTCCTTCCGTGGACGATGGGCGCCCGCAGCGACTCGCAGCGAGCTCTGGTATTCGCCCAGGGCGGCTACAATGGCGCGGAGAATGGCGCGGTCTTCCAGACTGTCGGCGAGGCCCAGATTTTCGGACGGCTGGCGCTGCGATTGGGCGGGAGCTATTTCGGTCCCAGCGACACGTTCCGCCCGGAGGCCGGATTGAGGGTCGACGCTCTTCGACAGGAAAGGCACGGCGTGGATCTCGCGGTATTGGGCGTCTACGAGACAAAGGGTTTCAATACCGTCCGAGCCATCACAGCCCGGATCGCGGTGTCGCGCGCTTTCGGTGATACCAGGGTCGTCAGCAATCTCGGCTATGGCTTCGGCCTCGAGGAGGGCGAACGTTATGGGGACTTCCGTCTGGCTGGCCTGCACGCCCTGACGGCAAAGCTGCAGATCGGGCTCGACTCTCGCCTCCGCATCGACTTGGAGCGAGACGACGACGAACCACCCGGCGAACCGGACTGGGAGATCTTGGCCGGGCCCCTCGCTACGTACTCAATCGATCGATACATCGTAAGCGCGACGGCCGGATACTCCGCACTCAAGTATCGTCTGGTCGAGGGCAGGCACACCGGCGCCATCGCAACGCTGGGTGTCGGCGCCGTCTTCTAGGGGTCGTGCCGTCGAGCGACGAGATTGGGCTTGGCCGCAGCAGTTCGTCTGCGCGAATCGTCGTGCTAGCGTCGGGACGTGGATGAGGAATCGCCACTCCCCGGCGGGGCTCTGGAGTACGCGGTGCTCGTGGCTCTTTGGAACGAGCGCCGGCTGACGGCTCGCCAGGTGCACGATCGCGTCGGCGTCCCGCTGAACCTTGTATACACGACGACCACCAAAGTCCTCGATCGACTCCACGCCAAGGAGCTCGTTGAGCGGCGACGGAGCGGGAAGATATTCGTCTATCGAGCGAGCGCTACGCGACCGAACGTAGACCGGGCAAGAATGTCCAGAACGCTGGGAGGGTGGCTCGGCGAAGAGCCACGACCCGCTCTCGCGTCGTTGGTGGACGCGATCGAGTCGATCGACCCCTCCCTGCTCGATGACCTCGCGCAAGTGATTGAGGCCCGCCTGAGGTCGCGCCGATGAGCCGGGAACTGGTGTTGTGCACGCTCGCTTTGTGTGTTGCCGGCTTTCTTACGATCTCCTGTGGCCAGTTGGCGTTCCCACGTAGTCCGGCACGTGCGAATCGCAGCGCCAGCGACGCGGAGACGACCGCGTGGCGCCACCTCTGGGCGCCGCTGCTTCCGGCGATGTGCGCGGTGGCTATCCTCGTCGGATGGACGGCGCAAGAACCGAGGACGAGCGATGAGCTGTTGACACCGCTCGCATTCGCATTCGCCGCGCCGATGTTGATGACCGTCCTTCGAGCCGCCCTGCGGGCTTGGTTTGCCCTCCGATCATCGTCGCGAGATCTCCCCGCGGTGACCGGTGGCCTGTTTCACCCGAGGGTGTTCGTGGCTCCGCGTCTCCGGGGGATTCTCAGTCGCGAAAGCCTCACAGCCGTCTACGCGCACGAGCGTGCACACGCTCGTCACTACGACCCGCTCAGAATCTGGCTCGGCCAGCTGGCGACCGATCTGCAATGGCCTTCGCGTCGAGCGCAATGCCGTTTTCAGGATTGGCTTGCGGCCCTCGAACTGGCGCGCGATGAGGAGGCGCGTCGGAATGGTGCCTCCGGAGAAGACCTGGCCGTGGCGATCCTGGCCGCGACGCGATTGGAGGTTCGAGGTGGCGCGAACGCGGCTGCCGCGCTTACCCAACCCGCGCGGAATCTCACACGACGAATTGGGCGCTTGCTCGACCCGCTGCCTCCGGATCCAGGCCGGTCTCACCGCCTTCACCGGATAGGTTTCTTACTGATCGGACTCTTCCTGGTCGCGGCGTGCGTCTTAGGGGTGCGCTTTGGAGACATGCTGGTACGCGCGCTGCCGATCGTGACGACCTGACGCCAACTGCCTGTCCTCATGCTGTCAGGTGTGGTCGGACCTCGACTCCGGAGGATATTGTCTTAGGGCGGTTGTCATGAGCCAACGGATGAGAGACTTGGAGGCGCTGATCGCGGTGGCGCGCAGCCGATGGGAAGCAGCCTTCATCGCGGAAGACATCGTAGCGGGACGCCGACGTGCTCGCGAACTGAACTATGGGCTGCCGGCGCCAAAGGGGCTGGCGAATGCTGGGTTCTCGACGAACGTGATGTCGGACAGGGATTCCAGGAAGGCAACCAGATCGTCGATCTCCGCTTCGGTAGCCTGGAAGCCTCTGAGAAGTCCGGGCTTGAGCGGGCTAAGCCGCCCGTCCCCCGCAAAAGGCCCCGATTCGATGACCCTGCCTCCGGCGGCGTAGTGTTGCACCACCTCCCGCAACGTCGCGATACTCCCGTCGTGCATGTATGGCGCGGTCAGCCCGACGTTCCGCAGACTCGGTGGGCGAAACCGGCCTCGATCGTTCGGATCCAACGTGAGATTGTACAGG
>JAMQPK010000121.1 GCA_023717525.1 Vicinamibacterales bacterium
CGTTCCAACAGGTCCAGGCTGACCGGGGATGGTCCACTGTATGCGCCGTTCACCTCGCCGGCACTGTTCTCCAGGCCCGACGATGCGAAAACCATCAAAACCAAAATTGCCCTGAACACAGGCATGAACAACATGCGATGCGGACGGCGTCTGGCCGTGCGCAAAGATCGATGCCGGCACAGCAGGCACCATGGCGGCGATGAGGACCCACCGCGTGATATTCGATTGAGGCATCAGGACTCTCCAGTGTTTGGGGAACACGGTTACGCAGTAATGCACTCCACGCGCCGGGCGGTTTAGCAGTGTAAGTTATTAAAAATAAATGACTTACAATCGTGAATGCGCCCGAGAGGTTACAGGACCGGAATCGTGCTTACAGAACTCGTCGGCATTTTGCGATTGGGCCATTGGCGGTCGGAATCGGCGGTATGCTCCCCGGCATGCGAAACACACGTTATTTGATCGGGCTCGCCGCGGTCGTTGTGCTCGGTATCTGCCAAAGTGAGATTTCGCTGCGCGCGCAGGGCGCCGCGCCGCGCATGCCAGTGTTCGAAGTGGATCCGAGCTGGCCGAAACTGCCGAACAACTGGGTGCTCGGCGTCGTGTCGTCGGTGGCGACCGACGCGCGCGATCATGTGTGGATTCTTCACCGCCCAAGAACCGTCGCAGAGAATCTGAAGCCGCGCGCCGCGCCGCCAGTGTTGGAGTTCGACGCGGCCGGAACATTCGTGCGCGCGTGGGGTGGCGACGCACCCGGGCACGACTGGCCGATCACCGAGCACGGCATCACCATCGACTACAAGAACCAGGTCTGGATCGGCGGCAGCGGTATCACCGACGATTTCCTGCTCACCTTCACCACCGACGGAAAGTTCATCAGGCAGTTCGGTGCCAAAGGCCAGAGCAAGGGCAATGGGGATCGCGTCAACGTCAATCGTTCGGCCGACACGTTCGTGAATCCGAAGACGAACGAGGCGTTCGTGGCAGACGGGTACGGCAACCGCCGCGTGATTGTGTTCGATGCGGCGACCGGCGCGTTCAGGCGGATGTGGGGCGCCTTTGGCAATGCGCCGGATGGTGAACCGCCGGCGACGGCCAACCCCGCGCCAGGCGGGGTCCTCGATACGGAAGGGACGGGCTCGCCGCGCTTCAGCAACCCCGTGCATGCGGTGAAGATCTCGAACGACGGCCTCGTCTACGTCGCGGATCGATCAAACCGGCGCGTCCAGGTGTTTACGCCGGACGGAAAGTACGTGAACCAGGTCTTCATCAATCGCTCCGGACCGTCGAACGGCTCGGCTGCAGGTCTGGGATTCTCGCCCGACGCGCAACAGGAATTTCTGTATGTTTCCGATCTCGGGAACTCTCACCTGGCGGTGCTGAACCGGAAAACATTGCAGGTGCTCTATCAGTTCGGGGCGCGTGGTGCCAAGCCCGGTGATTTTCAGGCTCCCCATCACCTCGCCGTTGATTCGAAAGGGAATTTGTACACGGCCGAAGTGAACCCGGGAAATCGCGCGCAGAAATTCGTGTTCAAAGGGCTGTCGGCGACCCCGCCACCGAACGCGCTGACGCTGGCGCAGTAGAATTGAGGCGAGGAGTTCATCAGTGCCACTCGTGCCTTTCGATCAATTGCCAGCCGATTCGCGGTTGTGGATCTTTCCCGCATCGCGTCCCCTGAACGACGACGAACGCCGGCGCGTGCTGGCAGAGGCCGATGCGTTCATCGCGCAGTGGATGGCGCATGGCGTGCCCCTGACCGCCGGCCGCGACATGCGATACGAGCAGTTCGTGCTGGTGGGCGTCAACGAAAGGGCAGCCGGCGTATCGGGCTGTTCGGTCGACGCGCTCGTGCGGCGCATGGATCTGCTTGGGAAGGATCTTGGCGTCGAGCTTGTCGACAACGGACCCGTCCAGTACCGCGAGGGCGATACGGTGAAGCGCGCGCCGAGAGATGAGTTTGCGGCGTTGGCGTCGACGGGTGCCGTGAGCCTCGAGACGGTCGTATTCGACAACACCGTGACGAAAGTCGGCGACGTCGGGCGGTGGGAAGTGCGTGCCGCCGACGCGTGGCACGCGCGGGCGTTTTTTTAAGGGGTCGGGCGGAATCAGCGTCTTCGGCCGCGCGTAGGTCAGTTTGTATTGATTGTTGATTTCGTCCAGCACGATGTGCAGGCGATCCCCGAGCGCCATCGTCGTGAGCAGTTCATCCCGCCGGCCGCCGGTCATTTTCGTGGTCTCCGCCAGCGTCAGTTCCAGCTCCTGATCGCGCGAGTCGCCGCTGACACGTTTGGATAAGGCGATCACATGCAGTGTGATCGACGTCTTCCGGAGCTCGTCCGCGACCGACATGTGCGAGCGTTCGCCAAACTCCTGGCCGCGGACGTTGAAGATGACCATCACCGGCCGCGGCGCCTTGCGCTTCTGCAGCCCGCGCGACACATCGACGATGGCGTCCATCAACTCCGTGCCGCTGTTAGGCCTCTGGAACACCAGCCCCAGGCCGTTCTCGAGACGCTTCACGTCTCGCGTGTAGTCCACCAGTACCGTCGGGCGCTCTCCATATCCAATGAGCGCGAGCTCGTGCCGGCCGCCGAGCTCCTTGAAGAACGTGCTGAGCGCCCGCCGTATGTCGCCGACGTACGTCGTGATCGCAGCGCTCGTGTCGATCAAGAGCGCGATCTGCGCGGGCTCGGTAGCCGGGGCCACGCGGAGGACTTCCCGTGCCATGCCGCCTTCGCGAACCACGAACTCTCCAGCCGAAAGATCGGTGACGGGTTTGTCGGCCTTGTCCAGCACGCTGACATAGACGGATCGCTCTTCTGTCTGCGCCCCGGCATTCGAAGGCGGTACCGCCAGAATGGCGGCCAGTACCAGAAGGGGGCTGATGTGTTTCGTCATTGCCCTAGTCTAGCAGCGGGGGGACCGAGCGGAGGGACCTTGCGGGGTTTTTGGTTCTGGGCTCCGGGTTCAGCGAACCCAGCACCCAGAACCTTAGAACCTTAGAACTCTAGAACCCTAGAACCTTAGAACTTTGCTTACTTCGTCAGTCGGATAATCTGATTCTGCAGCGCGGCAAACGCAGGTGCGACGTCGTCCGGCGTCTGCGCGTAGTAGAACTTGCCTTCGAGCTGATTGGCGTTGTAGTCCGGCGAGGTCTTGTCGTTCGCCATCCGCTTCAGGATCTCCGAGGACTTCTCCGGGATCGTGCCGAGGTCGTACTGCACGAGTTCGCCCATGCCGATCGTGTAGACGCGAATCTTGTAGTCGCCGTTATCGTTGCGCGCGTCGTTCGAGATGATCTCCACGAGATTGCGCGCCGCGTTGTTGATGTTCCACACCTGAGCCGGATATCTGCCGGTCGCCGCGTTGATCTGCCGGAGACCTCGCCGCAGATTCTGCGGTTGTCCGTTCACCGTCAATGCGTTGGTCTGCAGTGGGAACGTGGTCGGCATGCCGGGGCTACGGTGCCACGCGTGCCAGCTCGTCAGCGGCATCCACTGCGCTTGAGGGATTGTCTGCGTAGAGTTCCACGCGGTCGTCAGGGTGTACGACGGGCTCGCGGCGGCCGTGGCCGAGTTCGTGGGATAGAGACCGTCGATGTGCGGGTTTGCGTGCGTCTGGTTGTCCGGGTCCGCGCCGTTGTCGGGGAAGTCCCACGTGCGGAGCGCACGGCCCTGTCCAGGCAACGCGTCCCAGTTACCAGGCACGCTGTTGGACGCGCCGTCGGTGAAGAGCACGAGGACGCGAAGACCCGACTGTTGTCCGGGCGGCACCGAGCGCAGCTCGTCCCATCCTCTGTAAAGGCCCTCCACCATGTTCGTGCTGCCGCCTGGCAGAGCGTTCGGCACGTCGGCGATCAGCTTGGGCTTGTCGAACCCACGGGCTCCGGGCATCTGGTCGAGCACGCTGACGCCGTTGCCGAAGGTCAGCAGCGCGAGGCGGTCGTTGTTTGCGTCGAACGCGCCGATGAACGTTTTCACGGCGTCTCGCACGTAAGGCCATCTCCAGCCGATGGAACTCGACACGTCGACAACCATTGCGAGGTCGACCATTCGCCGCGTGGCCTCGCCACTGCTCCGGACCATGACCTCGTCGGTGTGCCCAAGCTTCATGAAGGTGGTCGGCAGCTTGGCCCTCGCGGTAACGGTGACGACGTTGGTTCCGCTGGCCGGAACGACCGTCGAGGTGAAGAAATCGGCTGCCGCCGTCGGGTCCGTGTCGGTCAACGTGCCGAGAAAGCCTGGAGGAAAGTTCGCCTTGAAGATGCGAACGGCCTCGTTTCGCGGATTGCCGCTGTTCAGGCTACGGGCGGCCCCCAGTGCCGCGCCGTCGACGGCTTTCGACAACTGGGCCTTCACGAGATAGGACCTGCCGGAGTCCACGGCGAGCCCCGTGAACAGCAACAGGGTGGTCGTGACCACAGCCATGTATACCAGGGCGAAACCGTCTTCGCCGGAGCGCACGTGCTTTCTATTGATCATTGCCGTTCTCCCCAGTTTAGAAATACGCAACCGAATAAAGCGTCTGCGGAACCGTGACACCAAACCTCTGCAGGGGAGTCAAGAGGGGGTGCGTCGTATAGATTTCCGTCACGTACAACATGCCGCCCAACGTCACCATGCCCGGCGGCAGGTTGGTGACTTGCAGGTTCGTGTCGCTGTCAGAGTTGGGCGCCGAATGGTCCGGGCCGCTGAAGGCCCCGCCGCCTCTGGTCGCAATCGCACTGGCTGCGGACAGACTTCCATACGCATGGCGCTGGTACAACACTTCTTTGTTGTAGTTGGGGGTGCCCACAGTCGCCACTTTCTTGATGACCGAGAAGATCAGCCTTGAGTTGGCGTCCAGATTGACCGGACGCGTACTCATGCCCTTCATGGCCGTCACCGCGTCGTCGAGCGTCGTGTTGCGCGAGATCAGGTTCGATCCTTCCCGGCTCATCTTGGTGACGACGTGCTGATCGAGCAGGACATAACCGACCTCGACAACTCCGAGGACGACGAGCATGAGGAACGGCAGCACAAGGGCGAACTCGACGAGCGACTGGCCGCGATTGTTCAGGCGTTTCATAAGCGTCCCCTAGTCCCAGTTCGATTCGTTCTTCATCGCCGAATCGACGCGCACGGTCATCTGGCCGTTGGTCAGAAACGGCTTCAGGATCGGCGTCAGCGGCTTCCACGCGTACGTCACAGTCACCTTACCGACGTCGGCAGGCCCGCCTGCGCCGCCTGTCCACGATCCCGCGCCAGGAGAGAGGTGTTCGAAGACGAAATCTGCATCAGGCAGCACGAGTTTCGGCGTCGCGTTCCGCATCGCGGTCTTGATGGAGGCCTCTCGACCCAGTTTCTGGCCGGGATTGTTGGGGTCGTCCATCGCCTGCCCGGTGATGGCGTACCGCGTGGCCTGGCTGACGCCGTTCTCGAGCGCGACAAACGTGTACAGCAGGTAGCCGAAGTCGACGACTCCGAACGTCATCATGAACAGCAGAGGCGTGAGGATCGCCCCCTCGATCAGATTAGAGCCCGTCGTGTCGGCGAGCCCTTTCAACGTGTGTAGCAGGCGTCGCATGAGTCCTCCCATTTCTTAGCGCGCAGCCGTCATGCCGGTCTGCGTGTCTTCCAGGAAATAGCTCTGGCACACCGAGTCGAGCAGATCCGTCGTGAGCTCCGGCGTCCGTTGGTGATAGCGGCAGAGGTGGACGATCTGGTCCGTCAGATCGCGCGGGTGGCACGCGCGCATGTCGAGCTTCCGTCCGGTGTAGTACTTGTCGTGCAGGTACTGCACGATCGACCGATCGAACGTCAGGCCGTGACGCCGGCAGTTCATTTCGAAGATCTGCTCGAACTGCATCCGGGTTGGGTTCTTCGCCAGAATCTTGTAGGGAATGCGGCGAAGGAACGCTTCGTCGGCCAGCGATCGCGGCTCGAGGTTGGTCGCAAAAATGACCATGACGTCGAACGGCACCTGGAACTTTCGCCCGGTCACGAGGTTCAGATAGTCCACGCGCGATTCGAGCGGGACGATCCAGCGATTCAAGAGATCACGAGCAGGCACGCGCTGGCGGCCGAAGTCGTCAACCACGAGGACGCCGCCGTTGGCTTTCAGATGCACCGGCGCTTCGTAGAATGCCGACAGCTCCGAATAGCGGAGGTCGAGCATTTCCAGCGTCAACTCGCCGCCCACGGTGATCACGGGGCGAGCGACGCGGATCCAGCGGCGGTCGATGGCGTTCTCCGAACGAATGACCGATCCTTCATCGTCGGTCACTCTCGCCAGATGGGTGACCGGGTCGTACATCGTGATGATCTGGCCGTCCACATCGATGGCGTGCGGGATGTAGACGTCGCCGCCGAGCACGCGCCCGATGCCTTCGCCCATCACGCTCTTGCCGTTTCCGGGAGCGCCGTACAGAAATACCGCGCGGCGCGATGCGACGGCCGGCCCGAGTTGATCGAGCATTTCAGGTTCGACAATCAAGTGCGAGAATCCGCGCGCTACGCGTTCACGGGAGACCTCGAACGTCTGGGCGCGCAGGTCGGCCATGTGCGCCGTGTATTGGTGAACCGGAACCGGTGCCGGGCCCACATAGCCGCACGCTTCGAAGAAACGAAGCGCGCGATCGCGCCCGGCGTCGGTGATGGCGTAGCGGTAGCCGGCCGACCCGGTGCCGAGCGCCCGCTTCACCTCAACGAGCTGTTCGACACGAAGCTTTTCCAGCAGCGGCTCGAGAATGCCGTACGGCAGGCACAGGCGATCGGAAAGGCCCATGCCGTTGTCTTCGCCGCTATGCAGCATTTTCACGATGATCGAAGCGATCGTGTCCGGGGACAGTCCGGTCGATTCCAGACTGGTCGGCTTTGGCGGTGCAATCACCGTTGCCGTTTCGACGTCGATCTCCGCGAGCATGGTCATATCGTGTGTCCTACTTGCTTCCCATTGGTCCGAGCACTTGAATGAACCGGATCACCGCCGGGCCGATCGTCACAATCCAGATTGCGGGGAAGATGCAGACAACGAGCGGGAAGACCATCTTCACGCCGGTCTTCGCGGCTGCTTCTTCCGCGCGCTGGCGGCGCTTGGTCCGCAACGTTTCAGAAAACACGCGCAGCGAGTTGGCGACGCTGGTGCCGAACTTGTCGGTCTGCACGAGCATGGCGACGAGCGAGCTGAGGTCGTCGACGCCCGTGCGATCGGCGAGGTTACGCAGCGCCTCCGATCGACCCTTGCCCGCCAGCAGCTCGAGGTTCACGAGACGAAGCTCCGACGACAGGTCGGGATAGGCGAAGGCGAGTTCCTGGCCGACGCGCGCCAGCGCCTGGTCGAGACCGAGGCCGGCTTCCACGCTGACGACGAGCAAGTCGAGGGCATCGGCCAGCGACAACCGAATTCTGTGCTGGCGCTTCTTGGCTTTCCGCGCGAGCGCCATTCCCGGCAGGACGTAGCCGAATCCCGCCGCGGCCAACGCCATCGCCAGATTGGGCTTCACGAGCACGGGTGTCATGCACAGCGCAAACAGCGCGAGCGCGAATCCGACGCGAATGGCGAGGAATACCGGCAGCGCTTCGCTGTTCCGATATCCTGCTTGGACGAGGCGAAGCTGAATCTTGGTCAGGTCCTTCGGCGACTTCGGCAGGCGCTCCCCGATACGCTTCAGGAACGCCATCACCTGCTCCGACGACTGGTCGGACTGCTCGGCGGCGGCCTGGGCGCCCATCACGTCGCGCAGACGGTCGTCAATGCTTGCCGGCTTGGCCGTCAACGCATACACAACGGCCGTCACCAGCAGCGACCCGAACGCGAAGGCAAGCAGTGGAAGCCAGAACGTCACGCTACACCTCGATCTTGATAACTTGCCGAATCCAGAAGAATCCGACCGCCTGCATCACAATCGACGCGACGATCATGAACTGTCCCATCCGCTCTTCGAACAGCATCTTCATGTGATCCGGGTTGATGAACGACAATGCCACCGCAAGGAACGCCGGAAGTGCCATCAGCACGTAGCCCGTAAACCGTCCGTGGGCCGTGTGCACCCGAACCTGGCGGCGAATCTTGAACCGCTCGCGCACCACGGCGGCGAGGTTGTCGAGAATCTCCGAGAGGTTGCCGCCGGTCTCGCGCTGAATCAGCACGGCGGTCGCGAAGAAGCGGACGTCGAGAAGCGGCACCCGCATGCAGAGGTTGTTCAGCGATTCTTTGAGCGGCAAGCCGAAGTTCTGCTCGTCGAACGCCTTCCGGAATTCGGGACCAACGGGTTCGCCGAGCTCTTCGGCCACCATCTTCATGCCGGCGCTGAACGCGTGGCCGGCGCGGATGCCGCGTGACAGCAGATCGAGCGCTTCGGGGAAGAACTCTTCAAACTTGTAGAGCCGCTTCGTCCGCTTGCCCTTGATGATCGCCGGGAGCACGATGACGCCAATTGCGAACCCGATCGGCGCCATGAAACCCTTGTGCACGATCATCCAGGCGACCATGGCGCCGAAGCCGCCGAGCATCAACGAGATCAGGAGACAGGCGCTGACCGTGAGCCCGGTTCCCGATTGCTCCATCCACAACTCGAACGATGAGCCCTTCAGCACGCGCCGCGCCACGCGGTCGATGTCCGGCAGCGGACCGGACGATTGCGCGCGCAGCATGGACGCGTCTGGGGTCTCTCCCGGGTCGGTGGCGATCCCGCTCGCCTCGTGAAGCCGTTTTTCGAGCGACTTGTCTCGTGCGGCCTGGAAGCGTCCCGCTAGGAGCATGTAGCCGCCGAACACCGCGGCCGAGACCGACACGAACGCGAGGACGACGAGCAGTGCTAGCGGCATTACCGCACCTCCAGCTGGCCATCGAACATCTCGGGCGGCAGCACGATGCCGGCTGTTTTCAAGCGATCGCAGACCTTCGGGCGCACGCCCGTCGCGATGAAGCGGCCGACGACCTTGCCTTCGGGGCTGAGGCCGAGCTTGTCGAAGCGAAAAATTTCCTGCATGGTGATGACGTCGCCTTCCATGCCGGTGATCTCCGAGATACTGGTCACCTTGCGCGTGCCATCGCTCATGCGTGCCTGCTGAATGACAATCTGAATAGCCGACGCGATCTGTTGGCGCATCGCCTTGTCGGGCAGATTCACGTTGGCCATCGCCACCATCGTTTCAAGTCTCGACAAGGCGTCGCGCGCGGTATTCGCGTGGACCGTCGTGAGCGATCCGTCGTGACCCGTGTTCATGGCCTGCAGCATGTCGAGCGCTTCCTCACCGCGGACCTCACCGACGATGATGCGATCGGGGCGCATACGCAAAGAGTTGACCAGCAACTGGCGCTGGCGCACGGCACCCTTGCCTTCGACGTTCGGCGGGCGCGTTTCGAGGCGCACCACGTGCGCCTGGCGAAGCTGAAGTTCGGCCGCGTCCTCAATTGTCACGATCCGTTCGTGCATCGAAATAAAGGAAGACAGGACGTTCAACAGCGTCGTTTTACCGGCGCCGGTACCGCCGCTGACCAGCACGTTGAGTCGCGCGTTCACGCAGTGGCGCATGAACTCGAGCATGTTGGGCGCCAGTGCCTTGAACGCCACGAGATCCTCCGCCTGCAGGCGCTCGGCTGGAAAACGGCGGATGGAGAGCAGTGGTCCATCGACGGCCAGCGGAGCGATGACCGCGTTCACGCGCGATCCATCCGGGAGGCGCGCGTCGACCATCGGCGAGCTGTCGTCGATTCGGCGCCCGACGCCGCTGACGATGCGGTCGATGACGCGAAGCAGATGCTGATCGTCCTGAAACGCGGCCGGGACCGCTTCGAGTTTGCCGGCGCGTTCGACGTAGACCTGCTTGTAGGTGTTCACGAGAATATCGCTGACCGTCTTGTCGCGCAGCAGCGGCTCGAGCGGCCCGAACCCGAAGACTTCGTCGATGACGTCGCCGAGAATCGCGTCGCGCTCGGTCACCGAGAGCGGCACGCCGGACTCGGCGATCAGCGACGAGACCAGCGCGCGAATTTCCGCTTCAACCCGGCTCCGCTCGGCCGTCGCCAGCTTCTCGAGATTGAGCTTCGAGAGCAGTTTGCGGTGCACGCTGCCGCGCACTTCGAGGTACTGCGCGCGGCGCGCACTGTTGGGGTCGGGTCCCGAGGCGGGTTTTGCCGCGGGCTGAGTCGGCTTGGCCGGGGTCAGAATCGCCATGGTTTAAAACAGCCCCAGGAACGACGCGCGTTCGCGAGCCGGTTCCGGGCTGGCGACCTCCGCAGTCGGGTTGACAATTTGCCGCGTGAACCGATCGAACTGTGCGGCCAGCTCCGAGTGATTCGTCAGCGTCAGCGGTACGCCGGAATTCATGGCGCTGGACACCACGCCGTAGTCGCTCGGAAACATCATGTGCACGTTGTGCCCGAGCGTCGACTCGATCTGCTTCGGCCCGATCTGGTGTTGATCGGACATCCGATTCAGCAGAATCCGAACCCGATCCTTGTTCGCGCCCAGCTGTTCGAATCGGTCCACCATCCGGTGGGCGTTCCGCACCGACGCGATATCCGGGTTCGCGACCAGGTAGATCGTGTTTGCGGCGAAAACCGCGACCTCCGCCACAGGACCGGTGACGGCGCCGGCGTCGACCACGATGTAGTCATACGATCGACCGAGCATCTGCAGCAGTTGCTCGATGGCCGGCGCATCGTGCGGGCCGGGACGATCGACCTGATCGCCTCCCGCCAGAATATCGAGTCCCGACTTGTGGCGGACGACGAGCTCGCGCAGGAACTCCGCGTCCATCCGGTGAAGGTTGTCGATGGCGTCGACCAGGGTGAACCTGGGACGTACACCGAGGAAGAGCGCAACCTCTCCGAGGTATTGATGCAAGTCGACGACGAGCGTCGGCCGCTTCGAGAGCCGAGAAATCTCAATCGCGCTGTTGACCGCGAGCGTCGTCGTGCCGACTCCGCCCTTGGCGCCGAAGAACGACAGCGTGACCCCGGATCGCGCGCTGTCTTTGCCCGGACGCGCGCGTTCGACCGTGCGCTTGAGGGCCGTGTGAAACGCCTCGTCGAGCTCGGCGAGGCCGTCGCCGTGCGGCGACCACGCGAGATACTCGTTGGCGCCGGCGCGCATCGCGCGAAGGATCTGATCGGGCTCGGCCGAGGACGCCACCGCGAAGATGGAGGCCGCCGGCCATGACGCGCGCATGCGCTCGATGGCGTCGAGCGCGGTGGACGGACTGCTGCGCATGTCGACGACCGCCAGGTCGGGCGCGGTCGCACCGGCGTGCTTCTCGTCCACGATGCCAATCGACAGGCCACTCGTACGGAGAAGTTTGGTGACGCTGGTACGGAACCCAGCGTCACTCGTAGTGATAACGGCGGAAAGTTGTGCCATGGCCCCGATTACTTCGAATTTGCGGTGAGCTTCTTGTATTGCTCCACGAGCCGTGCGAGCTCGGCGTCGCGTGCAGCCTTCTCCTTAGCTAACTTGTCTGCGGCTTCCTTCAGGCGCTCGGCCTCGGCCTGCTCCGCCTCGAACCGCTTGCGGTCGATAGCCGCCTGCTCAACCGCCCGCTTCTCGGCTTCCTTCTGTTCGGCTGTCAAGCGATCGTTCTCGGCCTTCTTGATGCGGTTCAGGTTGTCGATTTCCTTCGCCACGCGCTCGGCTTCGGCCTTCGATTCCACCTTGGCCTGCTGCGCCGCAATCTCATCCTGCTTGTGCTGCAGTTCGGACTGCTTGCGGTCTTCCTCGGCCTTCCGCTGGGCGTCCTTCCTGGCCTGCTCGGCGGCAACCTTGGCTTGCTCGGCGGCGACCGCCGCGGCCTTCTTCTCGGCCTCGGCCACCTTCGCGGCAAACTTCTTCTCCGCCTCGAGGGCCTTCTTGTCGACGACCGGCTTCTTCTCGACGACTTGGGGCGAAACCGCAGCCGCGGGCGTGCCCGCCGCAGCAGGAGCCGTCGGGCGTGCGACGTTCGGCTCACCAGCCGATACGCTCTGCGCGGTCGCCTTTGGAGCCGCAGGCGCAAGGGCCGCTGCCTTCTGCGCCTCGATCTGCTGCAGCTCGCTCACCGTTGAGAATGCCGGCGGCGGCGGGGCGATGCGCTTGTTGGCGTCCGAGCTCAGGAACGGCGTCACCAGACCTGGCAGGTTCGGCGTCACGCCAGGAGAGTTGCGGCGTACGATGTGAGGCGTGATCATCACGACGAGCTCGGTGGTGTTCTTCTGGTACGCCTGGCTTCTGAACAGGTACCCGAGAATCGGAATGTCGCCGATGCCGGGCACGCGCCTCAGCGTTTCGTTCGCGTTCTGATCGAGCATGCCGGCAATGGCGAACGTCTGGCCATCACGCAGCTCGACAGAGGTTTCGGTTCGGCGTGTCGCCAGCGCCGGAATGCGGAATCCGTTCAGCAGGACGGCGTTGCCGAAGTCGAGCGAGCTGACTTCCGGTGCCACCTTCAGCTGAATCATTTCGTCGGCCGTCACCGTCGGTGTGAATCGCAGGCGGATGCCGAACTCCTTGAACACGATGGTGACGGCCGCATTGTTGGCCGAGCCCTGCATGACGGGATACGGATATTCGCCGCCGGCCAGGAACGTGGCTTCTTTACCGTCCTGGGTGATCAGGTTCGGTTCGGCGAGACTCTGGAAGAGCCCCTTGCCTTTCAACGCCTTCACCACCGCGCCGAGCTGCTCTTCGGTATTGAAGAAGAACAGGTTCAGAAAGTCGCTGAACACGAGACCCTTGTCCTGATCGAACGCAGGCGCCGGGTATTGCTGAGTCGTCGACCGCCCAAGCCAGTCGCCCTTGCCGTTCGGCCCCGTGAAGAAACTGACGCCGAGTTCCTGCATGGCATTCCGGCTGACCTCAGCGAATCTCACGCGCAGCATGATCTGGTTGGTCGCAACGCCTTCCTGCTGCCGAATCAGGTTCTGCACGTTCTCGGCCTTCTCGACATACCCGAGCGCCAGCGACGAAGCGCGCTCGACGATGTACTTGCTCGAGACGACGCCAGACAGCACGACGTCTTTTCCGTTACTCGAGACGTCGATGGCCTCGCCAGGGAACAGCTTGTGAACCTGCGCCTCGAGCGCGCTCAGGTCGCGTTTCACGGCGACGTCGTAGGTCTTCATCCGCCCGTTGTCGGCCCACACGAGCAGCGAAATCGTGCCCGGCGTCTTGCCGTGCACGAGCACCTCGTACGGCGTCGTGACCATCGCGTCGGCGATCTCAGGCGTAGAGAGCGACACCCGCGTGATGGGGCGATCCATCTTGATCACGGTCGATCGTCCGACCAGCAGGTCGACCCGTTCGGTCGTGATATCGCCGATGGCGTTCGCTGCACGAGCAGCAACCGGCTGTTGTGCCCACACCTGCGGCGGAAGCACCATGACGACGAGAAGAAGCAGCACGAGCATGCGTTTCATTTGTTTGACTCCTATCCGACGACAACCTGGACTTTTTTGTCACCACGGATAATCTCGACCGTGGGTGGTGGCGGCGGCGGCGGCGCTGGTTTGCCGCTGACATCCACGCGTTTCACCGAAGTGGGGTAGCGCTGGCCCAAGCCGAGCAGCGCACCTGGCTTGATGCCGTAGGTCGCCGGCGATTCGGTGTCGAGCGGGTTGCGGAGCGCGAGCTGAATCTTGCCTTCTGTGCTCGCGAGCGTCAGCCGCTCGGCTTCGTCCGGCGTCACCAGCAGCGTGACGACGCTCACCTGCATCGGCTTGCCGTCGGGCGTATCCTGCTCGAGGCGCGTGCCGGACGCGAGCACTTCAACGTTCGAGAGCACTACTTTCGTCGTGATGTCCTCCGACCGGCTGGTCGGATTGGCGGTGGCGACGACGTCGACGTGCGTGCCGGGCAGCACGTAGCCGGCGACGCCGATGACTTCGTTCACCCTCACAGACAGCGCACGCTTGCCCTGCGGAATCATCGGTGGCAGCCCGGCACCGGCTTCCTTCGACGCCAGCTTGGCGGGAAGGATCGCCTCGTTCCGGACGACCGTCACAATCAATCCGCGGTCGACAATCGCCGCCGGGTCCTCGAATGAACCCTCGGGCACGGCGGTCGCGGGCCAGTCAATCGTCGACAGGTCTTCGCGCCGCAGCTGCCGTCCGAGCGGCAGGTCCGCGCTCGCCACGACGACCTTGCGGGTCGGGACCGTCACGGTTTTCACCGGGACGTTCTGCAGGTAGTCGTACGTGCCGTACGCCAGGCCGCCTCCGGCGAGGACGGCGATCAGAAACACGGTGAAGACTCTTACGCGGGTCATGTATTCGCCTCTTTTCTTCGTGTCAAATCAACGCTGCTAACACGCAGCCGACCGCGATCGCGGGACCATAGGGAAATCTGTTGTGCTCGCCGGGCGACTCGATGTCGGCCTTCATGGCCGCCGGTCTGCCAAACAAACGAGCCGTCAACGACATCGTGCGGCCGAGCCTGCCGCGCCACCACGCCACGCCCAGCGCGAGCACGCCGCCGGCGATGGCCGTCAACAGGAATGCGGGCACTACGTGTCCCGCGCCGAGCAGCGTGCCGGCCGCCGCAAACAGTTTCACGTCCCCGGCGCCGGTGGCACCGAACAGGTGACCCGGCAGCATCAATAGAAAACCGATGAAGAAACCGGCCAGGGCTGACGTGAACGTCACCCCGCTCATGCCCGTCGCGGCAAGCACCAGCCCCGTGACCGCCGTTCCGAGTGAAATGCCATTCGGAATGCGGCGGTGCGCCGAGTCGACGACCGCTCCGCTGCCGAGTCCGGCGCAGAGGGTCGAGAGCACGATGACGTCAGAACTGGGTAGCAATATCCCCCCAGAACACGTCGATGATCTGGCTTGCCACCAGCTTCATCCCGGCCAGCGCGATGATCGCAATCAACGAGGCCAGCATTGCGTACTCCAGCAGATCCTGGCCGTCTTCCCGTGCTTTGAACCAGCGCAATAAAATCATCTTGTCCCCCGATCGTGCGGAACGAGCGTGGGAGGATCTACCCAAACCACAATGGGCAAGGGCAGATCCTCGCCAGGTTGACTCACGACGTTCCGAACTACGGAAGCTGGGCGACGATCTCGTCGAAGATCGCGTCGACCTTCAACCCCGCCGCAGTCACCGCTGCGACTGCCACGATGGCGATCAACGCCACGAGCAGCGCGTACTCGAGAAGATCCTGTCCGTCTTCTTCGCGTCGGAACGAGTTGAGCAACGAGATGGCGTAAAGCATGTCTTTCCTCCTGATATGTGCGCCGCGAAGGCGACGCGACCGGGGAGGACAAACGCAACGGACGTACCACACGGCAGGTTTCCAGTGTGGGAACCGGTCGGAAGTTGCTCTATTCACAGCGGGATACCGCCCGGGTCCCATGAAGAAAAGAGACGCGCGCCAGACCGCGCACACGGCTTCCGGATCGACAAACTGGTAACCCAACCGACCAACTCGTCAGCGACGGACTCCGCGACACGCGGTATCGCCGTTTTGGAACACTCGACAGAGTGCACACTCCTGCATTCCGCAGTTTCGTAATTGCGAGTGCGGAATCGTCATCGGTGGACGGGACCTGGCGGGACTCAAAACGAAACACGTGGCCAAAACCCTCAAGAATGGCAGGGATCGAGACGTGTTCCAAAAAAGGGGTACGGCGATTGCGAAGGATCTAACGTTCGTCTCGAAAGTCGCGCCAGGAGGTATCCATGACACGACAACTGCGCGACATCATCGTCACCCTGGCGGCGCTGTCGCTGCTGTGCCTGCTGCTCCTCTCGATCAGCCCTCGCCTTCGCGAGCGTGCGGTCGAGCTTGGAAGCGGTGACAGCACGCGCCATTTTGAGATGGGCCGATCGATCGTCGGCCACGCCATGGAGACGACACTGGGCACAGCGTCGGGCTATGCCGTCAGCAACACTTATTTGTTCGTTTTTCTCGTTTTTGCATGCGTGCTCTTCGTGCTGATGGTGAGGACCTGACATGAGCGTCGTGTTGGTGGTGGAGCCGGAAACCGCAAAGGGCAATCTGCTGAAGAAGATGCAGAAGCGCCTTGGCGCGACCGTCGTGGTTGTCAAATCGACAGCCGATGCCATCGACGCGATCGGGCACGCCATACCCGATGTGATTCTCCTCAGCGCGCTCCTGTCTCCTCGCGATGAGGACCGCCTGATTTCACATCTTCGCACGCTCGACGGCGCGTCTCATCTTCAGACACTGACGATTCCACAGCTGCGTCTCGAAAAGGCCAGTGCGGACGGCGGCCGGAAGAAGGGGTTCAGTTTCCGGAAGAAGCAGCAAACGGCGGAGCCCTCCGGATGCGACCCC
>JAMQPK010000218.1 GCA_023717525.1 Vicinamibacterales bacterium
AACAGCCCTTCCTGCTCTCTGAATTCGAGCCGTCCCTGGTTGTTCTCGATGTACTCGACGTTGGCCGAGTAGACGAATCGCCGGATGGCCTTCCAGTGATCCCGGGACGGCCGCGGGCTGAAGCGCGCCTGTGCGAAGTTCCGCTTGAAGTCGGTTCGCCGGAGGAAACCAACCTGCGGAATGAAGGTCGGGCCGACAGCGAGGTTCTGCACCTGCAGGCCATAACGGTCGGCGTTGTAGTCGAACGAGAGCAGGTGACTGTGATCGTCGCCGCCATTGAGTGCGGCGGTCTTCGTGCGCGCGTAGTAGCCGTTGACGTTGAGTGAAGTCGAAAGCGAATACAGCCCGTCGAAGCCGAACGTTTCACCGGGCGGCGCGCCTCCGGTCTCGGTTTCGATGCGCCGCGTGTACAGCACACCGACGTTGCTCCGTCGAAGGATGTTTCGCTTCAGGCGCAATACGGAAAAGTTGGTCGCCTTCGATGCCGACGGCACATCGTTTTCCGATTGAATGTTCAGCATGCCGATCGAGTAATCGCCGATCCGCCCTGTCAGGCGGCCGCCGCCGGCGATCGGCACCGGCCGGCCGTTGTTCAGGCCAATCCGCCTGCTGAAGAACAACACTGGCGTGTTGGACGAACCGCCGCCTCCGCCGCCCAGGCGAGCGTTACCGAACGCAAACAGTCCCTGGCCTTCGAGAAAAAACTCGCGGCGCTCGGGATACTGGAGGTTGAACCTGGTCAGGTTCACCTGCTGCGTGTCGTCTTCGACCTGCGCGAAATCGGTGTTGTAGGTGAGATCGAGTGTCAGGCTCTTGGTGATGCCGTACTTCGCGTCGCCGCCGAAGTCGTGGTCGCGCTTGTTGATGAACGGGTCCCGTGTCCCGAGGTCGGTACGAATGCCGGCGATGCCGTAGGGTTTGATCTCCAGGAGCTTCCGGCTCTCGGGCACTTCGAGGCCGACGAGCGTCGCCGCTTTCGACACCGCGAGAATCGATGGTTGACCGAGATAGGCCGGCGGCGTCGACAGGAAGACCCATTCGCTCTTCCATCCGATGATGCGCCGCAGGTTGATGCCCCACGTCTGCTCGCGGCCAGGGCCGTACCTCAACGACTTGAAGGGGATGACGAACTCCACGCTCCATCCCTGATCGGAGCGCTGCGTGCGGACGTCCCAGATCGTGTTCCAGTCGGTGTTCTGATTCGATTCGTCGGTGCTCATCGCGTCGCGAAGCGCGCCGAGCGCGTTGGTCTGAAAGAACACCCCGTTACGCCGGTCGTGGAACGTGTCGAAAATAATCGTGAAGCTCTCGTTCTGGATGATGTTGTTGCTGTCGCGCCGCATCTCGTTCGCGACCTCGCGTTCGGGATGCGAGTCCCAGCAGCGCGCCGAGATGTAGATGTTGCGGTCGTCGAACAGGATCCAGGCTTCGGTGCGCTCGGTGGCTGCCGCACCCTCGTGCGGCTCCTGCTGAAACCACTCGTCGATCGGCAGGATGTCCGTGTAGGCGCGCTCGTCGAGGTTACCGTCGATCTTGATGGGCTCGGTGACGCGCGTCGCTCGCACGGTGACGGCGCCTTCAGCGCTGCGGGATACGGGTCCCTGCGCCCCGGCATTTCGGCACCAAGACACAGAAATAGCAAGACCCACCAGGGCCACCTGAATAGGTTTGATCATGGAGGAGGCCGTATTATAAGTGCGAATGCAGGATCGCATGCGCATCGCGTTCGACATGGACGGCACGCTTGCCGACCTCAGCTCGGCATACGCCGAGATCGAAGAACGCTTGTTTGGCGCGGCTGATGAAGAGGCAAAGCATCCCGCGCCCGAGGCGCGAGAGGCGGAACAGCACAGCCGGCGCCGCACCTCCGCTCGTAGCCGCGATCAGGTGTGGCGCGCGATCGAATCGACGCCGGACTTCTGGACGACGCTGAAGCCGCTCGAAGACGGCGCCGTCAAGCGGCTCTACGAGCTGACCAGCGAGCACCTCTGGGAAGTGTTCTTCATCACACAGCGTCCGTCGACGGCCGGAGGCACCGTGCAGCGGCAGACACACACCTGGCTCGTCGAGCACGGGTTCGCCACGCCGAGCGTGATCCCGCTCTCGGGAGGGCGCGGCAAGGCCGCCTCTGCCCTCTTCCTCGACTACCTCGTCGACGACACGCCACAGAACTGCGTCGATGCGCTCTCCGAGTCGTCCGCGCGCACCATCCTGCTGGTCGATCGCGACGATCACACCGCCCAGGCCAGCGCCCTCCGGATCGGCATCGGCGTGGCGCACTCGGTCCACGAAGCGCTCGACCTGCTGGTCGAAGCCAATGCCGCGCGCGGCAACCCCTCCCTGTTCGAGAAGCTCAGAAGACTCGTCGGCTGGAAGTAGCGGGCTACATTCGGAAGAAGCGCGTCACCTTCACCGTGAACGTTCTGGTTTCGATTACCGGAAATCGCGCAGGCACGGCGGTATTGCGTCCGTCGCTGTAAACGATGAACAGATCGCTGCCCGGGCGGTACTCCCACCGAAAGCGCGCGTTGGTGCTCATGGTCTGGCTGTTGGAGTTGTACTGGACGAGCGCGGCCATGAACATGCGGGGCGAGAACATGTAGGACACCCGGGTGCTCGCGACCTTCGCGACGAATGCGTCCTGCGGAATGTCGACCCAGTTGAATGAGAAGGCTGGCTCGACGAACAGGTTGGCCACGGGCTCGACACGAGCCATGCCGAGCGTGAGGGTCTTCTTGGTCCCACCGTAGAATCCGCCTTGATCGTACCCAACGAGTCCCGCCAGGACGTGCTGGCTGCCGAGCTGGTAGTCGGCGTGCAGGGTCCGGAAGCGGTAGTCTCCAACAGGGATCTCGACGTCGCCGAAAACTGTGAACGGCTCCTTCAGCCGCTCGAACTCGTCGATCAGCTGCACGTTCAGGCGATCGCTGCTCTGGAACTCGATGCCGAAACTCGCGTCTGCCAGCTGCGTCTCCAGTCGCCCGTCCGTGTCGCGCGAAAATTCATCGTAGCTCGCCGAGTAGTCGTACTTCCGCACCACTTTGCTCGACTTGGGCCTCGGGCTGAAGCGCAGGTCGACCAGATTCCGCTTGAAGTCGTGACGCCGGACGTAGCCCGCTTCCGGGTTGAAGTGCTCGCCGACCACCATCCGTTCCAGAGTGATTCCATAGCGATCGGGGTTGTAGTCGAGCTGGGCGCGATAGCTTTTCGAGTTTCCGTGAAGCTCGGGTGTCTCGGTGCCGGCGTAGTACGTGTTGATGTTCACGTTCTGGAAGAACGAGAACACTCCGTCGACGCCGTAAGTCTGATTCGACCGGCGCTTTTCGCCGTACGCCGATCGGTTGACGAAAACCGCGCCCACGTTGCTCCGGCGCAGCACGTCGCGGCGAAGGCGCAGGACGGAAAAATTCGTCGGCGCCTGGCGCAGCAGTTTGTCTTCCTTCGTCTGGATGTTCACCGCGCCGATCGAGTACGCCCCGGCGCGGCCCGCCAGCCTGCCGCCGCCGAGGATCGGCACAGCATGCCCGTCATCGTCGATGCCAATGCGGCGGCTGAAGAACGGCAGCGGCACTTCTCCAGGATTTGAGGTGCGCCTCTGCGCGAGCCCGCCGAACACAAAAATGCCCTGTCCTTCGAGAAAGAACTCGCGTTTCTCGGGAAAGAACAGGCTGAACCGCGTCAAGTTCACCTGCTGCTCGTCGTCCTCGACCTGGGCGAAATCCGTGTTGTACGTGAAATCCGCGATGAGCCCTTGCGTGACGCCGAGTTTCGCGTCGCCGCCGATGTTGCCCGTTATCTTGTTCAGGATCGGCGTGTCCGCTGTCGTATCCGTTCGCAGGGTCGAGATGCCGTACGGCTTCACTTCGAACAACCGGGAGACCGGCGGCGTTTCGAGCCCCACCAGCGTGGCTGCCGACGAAAACTTGAATAGCCCGCCTATTGCCGAGAATTGCCCTCCAAGCGGCACTTCATTGAGGTACGAAACTTCGTTCTTCCATTTCACGTTGCGCCGCACATTGACGCCCCAGACCAGCTCGCCGGCCCCGTAACGCAGCGACTGAAAGGGAATGGCGAACTCGGCCGTCCACCCGCCATCGAACCGGCCGGTCCGCGACTCCCAGATCGTGTTCCAGTCGCGGTTGGCGTCGCGCTCGTTCGTGATCGCGGAATCCGACACGCCGCCGTGAGGATTCGCGCTGAACTGCAGCCCGTTGCGCTTGTCGTGAAACGTGTCGAAGGCAATCGACACGCTCTCGCCCTGCTGCATGTTCTGGCTGTCCCGTCGCATATCCAGGCTCGACCAGCGATCGACGCCGGAGTCAAGACACCGGATGCCGACGTAGATCGATCGGTCGTCGAAGAACACCCAGAGCTGGGTTTGCTCGGTGGCTGGTGCGCCGAACTCGGGTTCCGCCTGAACGAATCCAGTGACCGGCTGCACCTGCGTATACATCGCCTCGTCGAGCGTGCCGTCGATCACGGGCTTTTCGGGCACGCGCATGGCGTGCACGACGACGCGGCCATCGACGTCGCGTGAGCCCATCGATGCGGCAGGTGTTTGGCCGGTGGTGTTGGTGCTGAGTCCGAACAGCGCGATCAGGCAGAGAGAGACCGCGCGAATACGCTCCTGGCGCGCCAGCATGCAGGGCGTATTCTACAGTGGCGCTACGCGCGCCCGCTGTCTTGCACCGAGTGGGGCATCGACAACACCGGTTCCGGCGCCGCCGCTTGCCGGCGCTTTGACCACTTCAGGCGCGTGCCTTCGATGTACACGTAGTAGACCGGCGTGATGTAGAGCGTCAGGAGCTGCGACACGAGCAGTCCGCCGACGACGGTGAGGCCGAGCGGGCGGCGTGACTCTGCTCCTGCGCCCCATCCCAGTGCGATCGGCAGCGTCCCGACGAGCGCGCACATCGTCGTCATCATGATCGGGCGGAAGCGAACCAGGCAAGCTTCGTGGATGGCTTCCATCGGGCTCTTGCCGTGCTCCCGCTCGGCGATGGCCGCAAAGTCGACCATCATGATCCCGTTCTTCTTCACGAGACCAACCAGCATGATGATCCCGACAAATGCATAGAGGCTGAGCTCGGTCTTGAACAGCAAGAGCGTCAGCAGCGCGCCGAAGCCGGCCGATGGCAGGCCGGACAGAATGACGAGCGGCTGCGTGAAGCTTTCATATAGCACACCGAGCACGATGTAGATGACGACGATGGCCATGATCAGGATGAGGCCGAGGCCCTCCAACGAATCCTGAAAGGCCTGCGCCGCACCCTGGAATCTGGTCGTGACCGTTGCGGGTAGTGTTGCCCTGGCCGATTCCTCGATTCGGTCCACTGCGTCGCCAAGCGCGAAGCCCGGCTGAAGGTTGAAACCAATGGTCACTGATGGCAGCTGGCCGGTGTGGCTCACCGATAGCGGGCCGGCTGATGGCGCAGAGCTCGCGACGGTGCTCAGCGGAATCAGGCGTCCGCTTTGGGAGCGCACATGCAACATCTGCAGCGCCGAAGGATCCTGCTGGAACTCCGGATCCACCTGCAGGATGACCTGGTACTGATTGTTGGCCGCGTAGATTTGCGAGACCTGCCGCGTGCCGTAGGCGTTGAACAGCGCCGTCTCCACCTGGTTCACGGTGAGGCCGTGGGCGGCGATCTTATTGCGATCGAGCGTCAGCTGAATTTGCGGATTGTTGAGGCGCAAATCGCTGTTGACGTCCTCGATGCCAGGGATCTTCTTCATCGCCTCTTCCATCAGCGGCGCCGATCGATAGAGTTCGGTTGTGTCGGTGTCCTGCAGCGTGTATTGATAGGCCGCTCGGCCGCCGCCGCTGGCTCCGATGTTGATCGGCGGAGGATTCGACATGAAGACGCGCACACCCGCCACCTGCGCGATTTTCGGCCGGAGTTCAGCCATGATCTGGTCGACCGACCGCTTTCGCTCGTTCCGTGGTTTCAAATCGACGCCGATTCGGCCTTGATTCGAGTTGCCGCCTCCGCCGATGTTGCCACCCACGCCGATGCTGCTGCTCAGCCCTGATACATCCGGATCCTTCGAAATAATGTCCGACACTTCCTGCTGATGACGGACGAGCTCTTCGAAGCCGATGCCCTGACTGCCCTCGACCGTCATCTGGAAACGCCCTTGGTCCTCGCTGGGCAGGAAGCCCTTCGGTATGAGCGTGAAAAGATAGCCGGTTCCTATGACGAGGGTGAAGGAAAGCACCATAACCACGGCACGATGCCGGAGGCTGAACCGCAGCGAGCGGTCGTAAGCGCCCAGAGACGCGTCGAACATGCGTTCGGTCAGGTTGTACAGGCTGCCGTGCTTCTGTCCGTGCGCCGACTTCAGGAACCGGCTGCACAACATCGGCGTGAGGCTGATGGACACGAATCCCGAGATCAGAATCGCCACGGCAATCGTCACCGCGAACTCGTTCAACAGGCGTCCGACGATGCCGCCCATGAAGAGGACCGGGACGAAGACCGCGACGAGCGAAACCGTCATCGCGACGATCGTGAACCCGACTTCCTTCGAGCCTTCGTAGGCTGCCTGCATGCGCGTCTTGCCCATCTCCATATGACGGGCAATGTTCTCGAGCATGACGATCGCGTCGTCCACGATGAACCCGACGCTGAGCGTGAGCGCCATCAACGACAGGTTGTCGAGGTTGAACTTCAGAAGATACATCGCCGCAAACGTGGCGATAATCGCGACCGGCAGCGTCACGCTGGGAATGAGCGTGGCCGTGAGGCTTCGCAGAAAAATGAAGATGACGACGATGACGAGCCCGAATGCGATCCAGAGCGTCATCTTCACGTCGTGCACCGATTCGCGGATCGACAGCGAACGGTCGGTTCGAACGTCGAGTGAGACCGACGGCGGCAGTTGGGCGCGGAACGAAGGCAAAAGGGTTTTGATCTCGTCGACGACGCCGACCACGTTCGATCCGGGCTGCTTCAGGATCGACAGCGTGATGTTGCGCGCGCCCATATACCAGCTGATCGACTTGTCCTGTTCGACGCCGTCGTAGACGCGCGCCACGTCGGAAAGCTGGACGGCGTTTCCGTTGCGGTATGCCACAACCAGCGTTGCGAACGCCGACGCCTTCATCAGCTGTCCGTCCGCAAGCACGGTGAACTGACGTTCGCGTCCCGCCATCGTGCCCGTTGGCAGATTGACGTTCGCGGCTTGTATGGCGGTCACCACTTCATCCAGGCCGATTCCACGCGCCGAAAGCTTGCGAGGATCGATATCGATCCGCACGGCGTATTTCGCGGGGCCGAACACGCTCACCTGCGCCACCCCGTTCACCATCGAGACGCGCTGTGCAACGGTGGAATCGGCGTACTCGTTCACCGTGGACAGGGGAAGCGTCTGCGACCGCAGCACGAGGAACATGACCGGGAAGTCGCCAGGATTCACCTTGACGTACGACGGCGGTGCGGGCATCTGCGGCGGCAGCTGGCGCGCGGCCCTGGCGATCATCGACTGCACGTCCTGGGCGGCGGCGTCGATGTCGCGGCTGAGATCGAACTGGAGGCTGATGCTCGTGCTGCCCTGCGTGCTCGTCGAGTTCATCGAGTCGAGACCCGCAATGGCTGAAAACTGCTTCTCGAGCGGCAGCGCGACGGCAGATGCCACCGTTTCGGGACTGGCGCCCGGGAGGCTGGCGTTCACGGAAATGGTCGGAAAATCGATCGCCGGAAGGTCGCTGACAGGAAGCAGTCCGTAGGACATCACGCCGAAGACGACGATGCCCAGCACCAGCAGGGTCGTGGTAATCGGGCGCGTGATGAAGAGCGCCGAGAGATTCATGACGGATCCTTTGAACCCTCTGTGGTCTTGACGCTGATGCGGCTACCCGGCACCAACCGGAGCTGGCCGTCTGTGACGACCACGTCGCCGGGGCGGAGACCAGCTTTGATCACCGTGTCGGCGCCAGCAGCCCGCGCAACCGTGATCGGCTGCATCTCCACCGTCTTGTCCTGCTTCACGAGAAAGACGTACTCGCCTTGCGGACCCATCTGCACGGCAGCGGTTGGCGCCACGATCGCCGACCGCTCGGTCGAGAGCCGGACCGCGATATTCACGAACTGGCCAGGCCAGAGCTTCCGGTCTGCATTCGCAAACGTGCCCTTCACCTTGATACTGCCCGTCGACTGATCGACCGTATTGTCGACGAAAGTAATGCGCCCGGTTGCCGGCGGGCCTCCATCGCCCGTGGGTGTGGCCTCCACCTGCAGCGATCCCTGAGCCATGTAGCGCCGCAGGTCTGGCAGCACGTTCTCGGGAATCCCGAATGACACATACATCGGTGCGATCTGATTGATGACGACAAGCGGCGTCTGGTCGTTGGCGCGAACAAGGTTGCCGGTATTGACCATCAGGGCGCCGGTGCGCCCGGCAAGCGGCGCGCGGATTGTCGCGTATTGCAATTGGACTTTTGCGTTCTCGACCGCGGCGGTATTCGCGCCAACCTGAGCTTCGAGAGCCGTGGCCGTCGCGACGGCGGTGTCGCGTTCGGCCTTGGTGCTGATGCCTCGCTCGACCAGGTCGTCGAGCCGTTCGGCAATCGCCCTGGCGTTGTTCGCCTGCGCGATGTCGCGTCGCAAGTTTGACTCGGCCTGGGTGAGGGCGGCTTCGAGCGGCCGGCGGTCGAGGGTGAAGAGCACCTGGCCGGCCTGAACATCCTGCCCCTGCTCGAAATTGACCGACGTCAGCTCTCCCGTGATTTGCGCACGGACGGCGACGCTCGAAAACGCTTCGGCCGTGCCGACAACGTCGACTTCAACCGGCATCGATTTCGTCTCAACTGTCGCGACGGCGACCGGGACTGAAGGCTGGCCGCCACCCTGCCGCGGCTGCTGGGCCTCACTGGGGGCGCATGCCGGCAAAGCGGCCGCCGCAACGAGACAACCCAGAACAACGCGAAGACGGGTAACACGCATCGGAACAGTCCCTGGAAGTGGGGTCTAGAGCCCTTTGGGAAACATTCTATCGACACTCGGGAAGAATGGACAGCCGAATGCGCGGAAGGCTGGAAGCCCAAGTAATACAGGGTGAAAAGGGTATATTTGCGCCCCGTGAGGGCGACAAATTTCCGGACTGAGGCCATCGCCGGTGTCACGACATTCCTGACGATGTCGTACATCATCTTCGTCCAGCCCGCCGTGCTGTCCACCGACTTCATGGGCAGGCCGACCGGCCTCGATTTCGGCGCCGTTCTTCTGGCCACATGCCTTGCCTCGGGCCTGGCCAGCATCGCAATGGGGCTATGGGCGAATTACCCGATTGCTCTCGCGCCAGGCATGGGCGAGAACTTCTTCTTCGTGTCGGTCATCCTGACGCTCGGGGCGGCGGGCGTTGTCGAGCCGTGGCGCGTGGCGCTCGGGATTGTGTTCGTCGCCGGCGTCATCTTTCTCGTGTTGTCGATCGTTGGCGTCCGCGAAGCCATCATCAACGCCGTCAGTCCGAGCATGCGATACGCGATCGCCGTTGGGATCGGCCTTTTCATCGCCTTCATCGGCCTCCGCAACGCCGGCATCATCGTCGGCAGTCCCGGCACGCTGGTGTCCATCAATCCACAGCTTGCGTCGGCGGATGTCGCGGTGTTCGGCATCGGACTGCTGACGGCCGCGATGCTGCAGATTCGGGGGGTGCGCGGCTCCATTCTCGGGGGGATCGCCGCGGCCACGGCGTTCGCGCTGCTCCTGGGCAAGATCCACTACACGGGTTTCGTTGGTCTTCCGCACATCGGCACGCCCGCGTTGCTCCGCCTCGACATCGGGGCTGCGTTACGTCCGCAATGGCTGCCGCTCGTCGCCGTGTTTCTCTTCATGAATATCTTCGACACCGTTGGAACCGTCATTGGCGTGTCGCAGCAGGCAGGGTTGATGGTGGACGGCAAACTGCCCAGGGCCGGCCGCGTGCTGGTGGTCGATGCCGCGGCTACGGTTGCCGGCGCGTGCCTTGGCACAAGCACTGTCGTCACCTACATCGAAAGCGTGGCGGGCGTGTCGGCCGGGGGGCGAACAGGAGTGACGGCGATCGTGACCGGCTCGCTCTTCCTTGTGGCGTTGCTCTTCAGCCCACTGGTCGGGATGGTAGGGAACTATCTTCCCATCACGGCCCCGGCGTTCATCATCGTCGGCTCGATGATGATGAGCAATGCGGGGAAGATTGACTGGGATGATTTGTCCGAAGGCGTCCCCGCATTTCTGACGCTCGTCGGCATTCCGCTCGCCTATTCCATAGCTGATGGCCTGGCGCTCGGGTTTGTCAGCTACCCCGTTCTCAAAATGCTGAGCGGCAAAGGGCGGCAGGTCGGCGTGGTGTCCTACATCGTTGCCGTCTTTCTGGTGGGATATTTCCTGTTCGTGCGTTCGCGTTTATGATCACATGATGTCTACGACGACTGAAGTTCCGCATGCGCGATCCAGAGAGGACATTCCCGAGCACTACACCTGGAATCTGTCGGATATCTACCCGGGCTGGGACGCGTGGGAAGCGGCGCTGAAGGACTTCGAGACGAGGCTTGCCGGTTATGCGGACCTGAAGGGCACACTGGGCCAGGGATCTGAGCGGCTGCTGAAGGCGTTCACGCTCGAGGATGATCTTGGGCAGCTCTCCTACAAGCTTTGGTACTACGCCGGTCTTACCTACGATCAGGATCAGCGGGACAACGCGGCCAACGGCCGGCGGCAGCGCGTGCAGATTCTCTTTGCCAAGGCAGAAGAGGCGCGCTCGTGGTTTACGCCCGAGCTGTTGCGCGTTCCCCTCGAGACTGTGCGCTCGTGGATGGGCGCGAATGCCGATCTGGCCGTCTATCGGTTCGCGATCGAGCGGCTGTATCACCAGCAGGAGCACGTGCTCGACGAGAAGGGCGAGCACCTGCTCTCGCTGTCGAGCCGCTTTTCGTCGACGCCGCACGACACGCACTCGATGTTGTCGACGGCCGACGTGAAGCATCCGACCATCGCCGTTCACACTGGCGAGCAGGTCACGCTGACATACGGGCAGTACAACGCCTTGCTGTCGACCACTCGCCATCAACCCGATCGCGCCGCAGCGTTCAAGGCCTTTCACGAGACGTTCGCGAGCAACGCCAATACGTACGCCTCGATCTACAACAGCGTGCTGCAGCGCGACTGGTTCGTCGCGCAGGCCCGGGACTACAAGAGCACCCTCGAGGCCGCCCTTCACGAGAACGATATCCCGACGTCGGTTGTGGAAAATCTGGTGGCGACGGCCAAACGCGGTGTCGGCCCGCTGCAGCGATACCACAAGCTGAGGAAGCGCGTGCTCGGACTGGACGAGTACCACGCGTACGATCAGCTCGTTCCGCTGATCGAGTTTGACCGCAAGTACGAGTACACGCAGGTGCTCGACGAGATCGTCGAGGCGATGAAGCCGCTGGGCTCCGATTATCAGCAGGACGTCCGCGAGGCGTTTGAAGGACGCTGGATCGACGTCTACGAGAACCCGGGCAAGCGCAGCGGGGCGTACTCGGCGCCGGTGTACGGCGTTCACCCGTACATGCTGTTGAACTACAACGACACACTCGACGCGGTGTTCACGCTGGCGCACGAGATGGGGCACTCGATGCACACCATCCAGGCCGACGCGCACCAGCCGTTTGTGTACTCGAACTACACGATTTTTGTTGCCGAGGTGCCGTCCACGCTCAGCGAGATGCTGTTCTTCGATCACATGCTGTCGCGGACGAACGACCAGCGCGAACGTATCGTGCTGCTGCAGCACGCGATCGACGACATGGTCGGCACCTTCTACCGGCAGTGCTTGTTCGCCGACTACGAACTGCAAGCGCACAGGCTGGTCCAGCAGGGCGAGCCGATTACGGCCGACACGCTGAGCACGATCTACTTCGATCTCTTGAAGGCCTATCACGGCGATTCGATGACGTACGACGACATCTCGAAGGTGACGTGGGCACGCGTGCCGCACTTTTTCGCAACACCGTACTACGTGTATCAATACGCGACGTGCTACGCCTCATCGGCGCAATTGATTCGGCAGATGACGGGCGGGTCAATCGACGAGCGGCGTGAGGGCGTCGAGAAGTTCCTGACGCTGTTGCGCGCCGGCGGAAGCGACTATCCCATGACGCTGCTGAAGCGGGCGGGAGTCGATCTCGGTACGGCGGCCCCCGCCGAAGCCGTAGTGGCGCAACTCGACAAGCGGGTCACGCAGCTCGAGCAGGAGATTGAACGCTTGAAGTAATGTCGTAATCTTCAATGCTTGATCACCTTCACCCTGTCGTTCGTGACTGGTTTGCATCGCGCTTCGGTGTGGCGACCGAGCCGCAGGCGCGTGCGTGGCCAGCCGTTCGATCGGGCCAGCACGTCTTGATCTCGGCGCCCACCGGATCTGGCAAGACCCTCGCGGCATTCCTGATTTGTATCGACGACCTCGTGCGGGCCGGTCTCGACGGCGCACTTCCTGACACGACACAGGTTCTCTACGTGTCGCCGCTGAAGGCGCTGAGCAACGACATTCACAAAAACCTCGACGTGCCGCTCTCCGGGATTTCGGCGCTGGCGGCCGAGCGCGGGCTGCTGCTGCCGGCGATCCGCACAGCCGTACGCACGGGCGACACACCGGCGTCCGAACGGCAGGCGATGATCAAGCATCCGCCGCACATCCTCGTGACGACGCCGGAGTCCTTGTTCATTCTGCTGACTGCCGAGCGAAGCCGTCAGGGGCTGCGCACGGTTCGCACCGTGATCGTCGACGAGATTCATGCGATGGCCGACGACAAGCGCGGCGCGCATCTCGCGATTTCGCTCTCCAGGCTCGACGATCTCGTGGAGAAGGCGGGCGGCACGCGCCCCCAGCGGATCGGCTTGTCGGCCACCGTGCGCCCCATCGAGACGGTCGCGCGTTTTCTGGCGCCAGACGATGCCTCGGAGGTCGCGGTCGTCAATCACGGCCATCGCCGGGCGATGGATTTGGCGGTTGAGGTGCCGAAGGACGAATTGGGCTCCGTCGCGTCGAACGAAATGTGGGCCGAGATTTACGATCGCATCGCGTCGTTGGTTCGAGAGCATCGAACGACGCTCGTCTTCGTGAATACGAGGCGGCTCGCCGAGCGGGTCGCCCATCACCTCGAAGAACGGCTGGGCGAGGATGTGGTCCTGGCTCATCACGGAAGCCTGTCCCGGAAGCTCCGGCTGACGGCCGAAGAGCGGCTGAAGCAGGGGAAGCTGAAGGCTGTGGTGGCGACCGCATCGCTCGAGCTCGGCATCGACATTGGAACCGTGGATCTGGTGTGCCAGATTGGATCGCCGCGATCGATCGCGGTCGCGCTGCAGCGGATCGGGCGTTCTGGTCATCAGGTCGAGCACACGACGAAGCCCAAGGGACGGATCTTTGCCACCACGCGCGATGAGCTGATCGAGTGTGCGGCTCTCGTGCGCTCGATCAATGGCGGCGATCTGGATCGGCTGTTGATTCCGGTGACGCCGCTCGACGTGCTCGCGCAGCAGATCGTGGCGATGGCGGCGAGCGAGGACTGGAGCGAGGACGACCTCTTCAGCCTGGTCAGGCGGATCTACTGCTATCGCGATCTGACGCGCGACGAGTTCGACTCGGTGATCGACATGCTGTCGGAGGGCATCAGCACCAGGCGCGGCCGCAGCGGTGCGTTCCTTCATCGCGATCGCGTGCACGGCATCGTGCGCGGCCGGCGTGGCGCGCGGCTGGCTGCGATCACTTCAGGGGGCGCGATTCCGGACAACGCCCAGTATCTCGTGCTTGCAGAACCGGACGAAACAGTGGTCGGCACGCTGGACGAAGACTTTGCCGTCGAGAGTCTTGCGGGCGATGTATTTCTGCTGGGGACGACCTCCTGGAGGATTCGGCGTGTAGAGGCGGGGCGCGTCCGCGTAGAGGACGCGCGTGGTGCGGCCCCGACGATTCCGTTCTGGCGTGGAGAGGCGCCCGGCCGCACGGCCGAGCTGTCGAGCGCGGTGTCCGAGTTGCGCGAGCGGATCGTGAAGGGGCCTGACCCCCTGGCTTTCTTGATGACCGAATGCGGCCTCGACCGGCGAGGCGCAGAGCAAGCCGTCCTCTACGTCACCGCGGGTGCTGCCGCCCTCGGCGCCCTGCCGTCGGACAACACCGTCGTCGCCGAGCGCTTCTTCGATGAGGGGGGCGGCATGCAGCTCGTGCTGCACGCGCCGTTTGGCGCCCGCATCAACCGTGCGTGGGGTCTGGCTCTGCGCAAGCGCTTCTGCCGTTCGTTCAACTTCGAATTGCAGGCCGCCGCAACCGACAACGGCATCGTCATTTCGCTGAGCGACCAGCACAGCTTTCCCCTCGAGCTCGTCTTCAAGTTTCTAAGCAAAGAGACCGTCGAAGAAGTCCTGACCCAGGCCATGCTGCCGGCGCCGATGTTCGAGGTCCGGTGGCGATGGGACACCTCGCGCGCCCTCGCGGTACTGCGTTTTTCCGGCGGACGAAAAGTGCCGCCGCCGATTCAGCGCATGCGTGCGGACGACCTGCTCGCCGC